>JAUXTZ010000028.1 GCA_030681095.1 Burkholderiales bacterium | reverse complement strand
GTGGGGCGCATGCCGGAGAGCACGCGTTCAACGAACATAGAGGACTTTCCTTAAGAACCAAAAAGAAATAATAACAAGGCGCGGGTATAAAAAACGAATGGCCCCAATAACACGCCGAGCACGCCGCTGATCAGCAACACCACCAGAATAATCATGCCGTAGGGCTCGATGCGCGCAAAGCGATAAGCGTAGGGATGAGGCAGCAGGCTGACTGCGATGCGCCCACCATCGAGCGGCGGCAGCGGAAACAGGTTCAGCACCATCAGCACGACGTTGATCAGAATGCCGGCCTGGGACATGGCGTAAAACCATGCGCTTGTTGCTCCGCCACCGGTTTGCATCGCCCCATTCGCGATCCAAATCCACACTACAGACATCAACAAATTGGCCGCCGGTCCCGCTGCGGCGACCCATAACATGTCTTTTTTCGGATTACGTAGCCGCGCGAAATTCACGGGCACCGGCTTGGCCCAGCCAAATAGAAAACCCTGGCCGGCGGCCGCCGTGCTGAAATACACCACCAGCGGCACAAGAATGGTGCCGATAGGATCGATGTGGCGCAGTGGATTCAAACTGATGCGCCCCGCTTGATATGCGGTGAGATCGCCGAAATATTTTGCCACATAGCCGTGCGCCGCTTCATGCAAGGTAATGGCGAACAACACCGGCAAGACGAGAACTGAAATCTGTACGATGATGCTGGAAAAATCCATTAAGCCACCTTACTCATCAGTGCTCCAAGCCAAACGGTATCAGACTGCCGCGGCCTTTGCGCAGTACGACCGGCATTTCGCCGGTGAGGTCGATCACGGTGGTCGGCTCCACACCGCACGCGCCGCCATCGAGAATCAGCGCCACTTGTTTCTCCACGCGCTCGCGTATTTCATCCGGGTCATTCAATGGCAACTCGTCGCCGGGCAGGATCAGCGTCGAGCTTAAAATCGGCTCGTTCAATTCGGCCAACAGCGCCTGCGCTACCGGGTGCTGCGGAATACGCAGCCCGATCGTGGCGCGTTTGGGATGCTGCAAGCGGCGCGGCACTTCGCGCGTGGTTTCCAAGATAAAGGTGTAGCTGCCGGGCGTAACGGATTTGAGCAAGCGAAACTGTTGATTATCCAGCCGCGCGTAGTGTGCAATTTCGGACAAGTCGCGACACACCAAAGTGAAATGATGGTCTTTGCCAACTTGTCGAATTTCACGTATGCGCTGCTCCGCGTCCTTATCGCCAATGTGGCAGCCAAAGGCGTAGCAAGAATCGGTGGGGTACACGATCACGCCGCCGGCGCGCATGATCTCAGCCGCTTGACGAATAAGCCGCGGCTGGGGGTTCTCGGGATGAATAGTGAAATATTGCGCCATAAGATTTTAGAGAGGTTGGGGCGAATCATCGCCCCGTATCACGCTGCGAGTGCCAGCACCTCTTCCCAATCTTGCCACACCGGTTGGCAGCGGCTGGGTAAATCGGGCAACTTGCCCATATCCCGATAGCTATGGCCGGGGCCGTGATAGTCCGACCCGCGCGAAGCGCGCAAGCCGAATTTCTCGGCCAGCTGCGTGAACTGTTCATAGTTGTCGATGTGGTGGCTGCCCGACACGACTTCAATGCCTGCGCCGCCGAGTAACTTGAATTCGGTAAACAAGGCATCCATCAAGGTGCTGCCCAAGTCGTAGCGGCCGGGGTGTGCAATGACTGGCAGGCCTCCCGCCCCGAGTATCCAGCTCACAGCTTCTTCCAGCGTGGCCCAAATATGCGGTACGTAGCCGGGTTTGCCTTTAACCAAATAGCGCTTGAATACACTCTTCATGTCTTTGGCGTGGCCATGCTGGATCAAAAACCGCGCGAAATGCGTGCGGCTGATAATGCCTTCCGGGGCATGTTCATAGGCGCCTTCCAAGCTGTCCATAATGCCCACCTTGGTCAACTCGTCGGCGATGCTTTGCGCGCGCGTCGCGCGCGAGGCGCGCAGCCGCGCCAAACCTTGTTGCAGCGCGGGATGCGCCGGATCGATGCGCAAACCCAAGATATGCAGGGTACGGTTGCGCCAAGTCACGGAAATTTCGGTGCCCGCGATCAGGGTCATGCCGATGAGCAGCGCCGCTTCCCGTGCCTCGGGAATGCCCGCCACATCGTCGTGATCGGTCAGGGCAAGCACCTGCACGCCTTGGGCGGCAGCATGGTGCACCAACTCGCGTGGGGTCATCAGACCATCAGAAATGGTGGAATGGCTGTGGAGGTCAACTTTGATCAAGCGGGGTTAAAGCAGGTAAATAAAAGGGAATTCTAACAAAACGCCGCTATTCTGTCTGTTTTGCCCATGTTAAACTTGCCAGCTTCATATGCACCCTGCTTGGCTTTCGCCGGGCGGATCCCATGACTGAACTGCAAGCAATCCAAACCCTTTTCTCCCGTGCCGCGCATGCTATTGAATCGCGCTTCACCGAACGCGGCATGCTCCCGAGCGAAGTCAACCCCGGCCAATTGGCCGAAGCGCTGTCGCAATTGTTGTATGTTTTCGACAAGCTAGATCGGGAGAACGGCGAATACGGCTCCCTACCCTATGATGACCCGGGAGAACTGGGTGAGCATGGCGTGAATATCGCCGCCGACCTCGCCGCCTGGGCCGAGCGCATGGAATTACAGCAGGCTAAAGCCGACGTGGAAAAAGTCGCGGTTGGCATCGCGCTCTGGGTGGTGCGGCATGAGGGCGAGATCCGCGCGCTAGACACCATCGTCAATGGCTTCGCCGTACAGGCCAACACCACCGCGTCCGACGATACGCTGCGCGCACTGTACCGCGCCATGCAGGTGGTGCTGGAGCATGCCGCACAGCCGATCAAACAAGACCTGGATAAATCCAATCCCGGCCGACCCTGGCGGGCGCTTAATTTCAATTTCGCCATTGTCGCCACCCGCACGCAGGATGCGCAGTTGATGCATGAAGCCTTTGACACCCTGGGCCGCAATCTGCCGGAGGATGCCCCGGCTTTTTTCGAGGAAGGGCTGCGCCAATCGGATAAGCCCGTTTATGGCCCGATCGTCAAAAACCTGATGCAAGAATATTTCACGCGCTGGACCGTCAGACACTAAGCACATTATGAAAATATTATTCGACCTCTTTCCCATCATTCTGTTTTTTGCCGCGTTTAAGCTGGCGGGCAGCGATCCTGAGCAAGCCAACGCACTGGCCATGGCGATTGGCTACCACGCAGATATCAAGCAAATACCGATTCTCATTGCAACGGCGATTGCGATCTTCGCCACGTTCTTACAAATCGGCTGGGTGTGGTTTCGGCATGGCAAAGTGGATGCCATGTTATGGGTCAGCCTGGGGCTGATCGTCGTGTTTGGCGGCGCGACCTTGTGGCTGCATGATCCAACCTTTATTAAATGGAAACCCACCGTACTGTATTGGCTGTTTGCCGTGACGCTGTTGGTTTCCGATTATCTATTCAACAAGAATCTCATCAGCGTCATGATGAAAGGCCAAGTCAAACTGCCTTCCCCGGTATGGCGCCGCCTCAATCTGAGCTGGGTGCTGTTCTTCGCCAGCATGGGCGTGCTCAATTTGTATGTGGCGTTTAACTATTCTGAATCCACCTGGGTCAATTTCAAGTTGTTTGGCTTCATGGGACTGATGCTGGTATTCATCGTGTTGCAGGGTTTGATGCTCTCCAAGCACATGGAAGAAGGAAAAACCCCCTAATGCTCTACGCCATCATCGGCGAAGACATCGCCAATAGCCTGGAGCGGCGCCTCTCCGTGCGCCCCGCGCATCTGGCGCGCCTCAAAAAACTGCAAGACGAAGGCCGGCTGCTGCTTGCCGGCCCCTTCCCCGCTATCGACAGCATTGATCCCGGCCCGGCGGGTTTCAGCGGCAGTCTGATTGTGGCCGAATTTCCCTCGCTGCAAGACGCGCAAACCTGGGCCGATGCCGATCCCTATGTCGCTGCGGGCGTGTATGCCGGCGTCAGCGTCAAACCCTTTAAGAAAGTATTCCCCGCATGAACACCATTGAAACCATGCAAGCGCGCTTAGCAGTGCTTAATCCCTCCCATATCGAAATCCAAGACGACAGCGCCAGCCATGCCGGCCACGCCGGCGCCAAAAGTGGCGGCGGGCACTTTTTTCTTACGCTTGTGTCAGAGCAGTTTGCGGGGCAAGCGACCCTTGCGCGTCACCGCAAAATATACGAGTTGCTCGGTGACCTGATGCACAAACAGATTCACGCCTTAAGCATCAAAGCCCACACCCCGGACGAATTTTTTTCAACCCACGACTAATAAAGGAATCACTATGCGCAACGTCAAAGCCCGCATTGCCCTGCTCGCGCTCGGTAGCCTGGTGCTGCTGAATGCCTGCAACGCCCAAGAAGACAAGAAAGCCGGCAGCACCGAAACCGTCGTTGTCACCGTTAATGGCACGCCGCTCCACCAATCCATGGTAGACAACTTCATGAAACAAGCGGCCATGCAAAATGCACCCGACACGCCGGAAGTGCGCAAAGCGGTATTGGAAGAGTTGGTTGGCCGAGAAGTCGCGCGCCAAGACGCCATCAAACAAGGTTTTAACAAGCGTCCAGAAGTGAAGCAGCAAGTCGAACTCGCGGAAATGGCCATCGTCGTTAACGCCTACCTGCAGGATTTTTCCAAAACCCATCCGGCTTCCGACGACCTGCTCAAGGCGGAGTACGACAAGATCAAAACCCAAATGGGCGACAAGCAGTATCACGCGCGCCACATCCTGGTGAAAACCGAGAAGGAAGCGCTGGATATTCTCGCCCAACTCAAAAAAGGCGCGAAATTCGATAAGCTGGCCAGCAGCAAATCACTCGATCAAGGATCGAAAGAAAAAGGCGGCGATTTGGGCTTCAACCCGCCAGCGCGCTTTGTAAAACCGTTTGCCGACGCCATGGTGTCCTTGAAAAAAGGCGAGACCGTCAAAACGCCAGTGCAAACCCAATTCGGGTTTCACATCATCAAGCTGGAAGACGTCAAAGACATGCCTGCTTTTGACGAAGTAAAAGCCAATCTCGCCCCGCGCGTACAGCAAGAACAATTGCGTAAGCACATCGAAGATTTGCGCGCCAAAGCCAAGATTGAGTACAAAGGCGCGCAAGCCCCAGCCGCGACCACTATCCCGGTACCGAGCACACCCGCAGCCAAGCCGGCACAGCCCGCTCCTGCTGAGAAAAAGTAATTCAGGCAATCAAAATGAAAACGGCGCTGCAATGTGCAGCGCCGTTTTTTTTCGTCCAAAAAACGATCTAAAAGCTGCGCGGATTAAAACTCGATGTCTGTTGTAGTTCCTCGAACAATTTCCGTTCCTGGTCGCTCAACGGCTCTGGCGTCGCGATCTGGAACACGCAATACAGATCGCCAAAAGTATCGCCCGCTTTAGGCAAGCCCTTACCGGTGAGCCGCATCTTTTGCCCTGAACGGCTACCCGGCTTGACCTTCAGGCGCACTTTTCCCGCCAAGGTGGGGATTTCCACTTGGGCGCCCAGTGCTGCTTCCCAAGGCGTGAGCGGAACATCCAAATTGAGATCGTGTCCGCTGGGCTTAAACCACTGGTGCGGTTGGAAGGCGATACGTAAAAATAGATCGCCCGCTTTTCCGCCATGCATGCCGGAACCGCCCTTGCCCGGCAAGCGCAGACGCTGTCCCTCGGTCGCGCCTTTTGGAATGCGCACCTTGATCGTGCGCGGCACGCGCACCATGAAACCCTGCGCGCTCGGTTCGGGCACTTCCAGCTGCAAGGTTTTTTCACCACCTTGATAGGCTTCTTCCAGGGTGATTTCTAGTGCCAGCTCGAAGTCCTGTCCGGCTTGACCGCGCCCGCCGCGCCGCCCATGCGTCGCCCCGCTCATGCCGCCGCCGAACATCTGCGAGAACAAGTCGCCGAAATCCATATTGCCGGAATCGCCCGCGCCCTGCCCGAATTGCTGCTCCCAACCCGGTGGCGGCCGGAAATTCTGGCCCGGTTTGTGTTGCCCCAGTTGGTCGTAGGCGGCGCGCTTCTCCTGATCGCTCAGGACATCATTCGCCTCGTTTACCGCTTTAAATTTTTCCTCTGCATCCCTTTCTTTAGACACGTCGGGATGATATTTGCGCGCGAGCTTGCGGTAGGCTTTTTTGATTTCCGCCTCCGAAGCCCCGCGCACCACACCGAGAATTTTGTAATAGTCCTTGTATTGCATCGAGGTGCTTTCCGGTTACATGGATTTAAAAATAGGGGTTGGGGGAACTGATTTCAAGCAAGTGCGAAAAACCTTTGCCACGAATTTACACGAATTAACACGAATAAATACAAAGGCAGATGCTCACC
The DNA here is from genome assembly GCA_030681095.1 of Burkholderiales bacterium. Lineage (GTDB taxonomy): Bacteria > Pseudomonadota > Gammaproteobacteria > Burkholderiales > Thiobacteraceae > RBG-16-58-11. The sequence goes on along the minus strand of JAUXTZ010000028.1, from coordinate 5,968 downwards.
GGTTCTCGGTTTTAAATTCGTGAAAATTCGTGTTAATTCGTGGCTAAAAAGGTTTGTCTCAGCCCACCCACTTGCGCGCGTTGCGGAACATCCGCATCCACGGGCCGTCTTCCTGCCAGCCATGCGGATGCCAGGAATGCTGCACCGCACGGAACATGCGCTCGGGGTGCGGCATCATGATGGTGAAGCGACCGTCCGGCGTGGTGAGCCCGGTGATGCCTTGAGGCGAGCCATTGGGGTTCTGCGGGTAGGTTTCAGTCGGCTGCGCGCGGTGATCGACAAAGCGCAGCGCGATTTGCGCCTGCGCTAGGGCTGCCGCATCGGGGAACTCGGCATAGCCTTCGCCGTGCGCCACGGCGACAGGCATGCGGCTGCCGGCCATGCCGTCAAACACGATGGCGGGACTGTTTTGCACTTCCACCATGACGAAGCGCGCTTCAAATTGCTCCGACTTATTGCGTACGAAATGCGGCCAGTGGGTCGCACCTGGAATGATGCTGTGAAGGTTGCTCATCATCTGGCAGCCATTGCAAATCCCTAGGGCGAAGGAATCGTCGCGTTGAAAGAATGCCTCGAATTCGTCGCGCGCACGGCGGTTGAACAAGATGGACTTAGCCCAGCCCTCCCCCGCGCCCAGCACGTCGCCATATGAAAAGCCGCCGCAAGCGACGAAGCTTTTGAAATCCGCCAGCGACACGCGCCCTGCGATGATATCGCTCATGTGCACGTCCACCGCTTCGAACCCGGCACGATCGAACGCCGCCGCCATTTCCACTTGGCCATTCACGCCCTGCTCACGTAGCACCGCCATGCGCGGATGATGTCCGGTCGCAATATAAGGTGCGGCGATGTCCGCATTCAAATCATAAGACAGTGCGACCGACAGGCCCGGATCGCTTGCATCCAATAGGCGATCGAATTCTTGCTGCGCGCACTCGGGGTTATCGCGCATGCGCTGCATGTGATACGTGGTCTCGGACCAGACGCGCTGCAAATCGATGCGTGCGGCTTCGTAAATTGTCACCTCTTGGCGCATGAACCGGATATGGTCATCACCGTTCAGGGTACCGATCACATGCAACTCGCTGCGCAAGTCTGCGGCAACAAAGGCGTCCAACACCACTTGGGTATCCCCGCGCCGCACTTGCAGCACCGCGCCCAACTCTTCGTTGAACAACACGCCGAAGATGCGTTGCGAATATTCGCCCGGCGCGAGCTGCGGTTCTTCTTCCCAATGACGCTCGACATCGTTGCGCACACGCTCGAAACACAGCTCGTCCATATCCAAGGTGACACCGGTATGACCGGCAAACGCCATTTCGCACAGGGTCGCAAACAAGCCGCCATCGGCACGGTCGTGATATGCGAGTAATTTGTTGTCACGATTCAGTGCCTGCACCGTCTCAAAAAATGCTTTGAGCTTGGCGGCATCCACCACATCCGGGCAGCAGTCGCCGATCTGGTTGTACACCTGCGCCAAGGCCGAGCCACCTAAGCGGCATCGTCCTGCGCCGAGATCGATCAAGATCAAATCGGTGTCGCCGCAATCCGTGCGCAGTTGCGGCGTCAATGTTTTGCGCGCGTCGTAAACCGGGGCGAAGCCGGTGACGATGAGCGACACCGGTGCGGTGACTTCCTTTTTACCGCCGCCCTCGTCCCATACTGTTTTCATCGACATCGAATCTTTGCCCACCGGGATGCTGATGCCAAGCTGCGGGCATAGCTCCATGCCCACCGCTTTGACCGTGTCGAACAGCGCCGCATCTTCGCCCGGGTGCCCGGCCGGGGCCATCCAATTGGCGGAGAGCTTGATGTCGGAAAGCTTCGTAATCGGCGCCGCCGCCAGATTGGTGATCGCCTCGCCCACCGCCATGCGCCCGGAAGCCGGCGCGTCGATCAAGGCCAGTGGCGTGCGCTCGCCCAGGGCGAACGCCTCGCCTTGATAAGTGTGATACCCCATCAAGGTCACAGCGCAGTCGGCCACCGGCACTTGCCACGGGCCGACCATTTGATCGCGCGCGGTGAAGCCACCCACCGTGCGATCACCGATGGAAATGAGGAAAGTTTTATTCGCCACCGCCGGTAGACGCAGCACACGTAGTGCGGCTTCGTTTAATTGCATCGGCGTCAAATCGATCGGCGTCAATACGCGCTGCACATGCGTCACGTCGCGCGTCATCTTCGGCGGCTTGCCCAGGATGACCGACAAATCCACATCCACCGGCTTATTGCCGAAGTGGCTGTCTTCCACCACCAGATGATGTTCGCGCGTGGCCACGCCCAGCACCGCAAACGGACAACGCTCGCGTTCGCACATCGCTTGGAATTGCGTCAGGCTCTCAGGCTTGATCGCCAATACATAACGCTCTTGTGCTTCGTTGCACCAAATCTGCATCGGCGACATGCCCGGTTCTTCGCTGGGGATCTCGCGCAATTTGAACTGGCCGCCGCGGCCGCAGGCATGCACTATTTCCGGCAGCGCGTTAGACAAGCCGCCCGCGCCCACATCGTGCACCGAGAGAATCGGATTATTCACGCCCAATTGCCAGCAACGATCGATCACCTCTTGTGCGCGCCGCTGCATCTCCGGATTGCCGCGCTGTACCGAATCGAAATCGAGGCTTTCGACGTTGGAGCCGGTATCCATGCTCGACGCCGCACCACCGCCAAGACCGATCAACATACCCGGCCCGCCGATCTGGATCAGCAGCGCGCCATCCACCACGTCGTGCTTTTCGACATGCGCTTCGGAGATATTGCCCACCCCGCCGGCCAGCATGATCGGCTTGTGGTAGCCGCGCATCTCCCCCGCCACCGCTTGTTCATAGGTGCGGAAATATCCGGCGAGATTGGGCCGACCGAATTCGTTGTTGAACGAGGCAGCGCCGATTGGCCCCTCGATCATGATTTGGAATGCGGAAGCAATGCGTGAAGGTTTGCCGATAGGATTCGCTTCCCATGGCTGTTCCTGGCCAGGAATGGCGAGATTGGAAACTGAAAAACCGCACAAGCCCGCCTTAGGTTTGGAGCCGATGCCGGTCGCGCCCTCATCGCGAATCTCACCGCCGGAGCCGGTAGCGGCCCCAGGGAAAGGCGAAATCGCGGTGGGATGATTATGCGTCTCCACCTTCATCAAGATATGCGTCGGCTCATGCGTATAGCCGTACACCGTGCTGCCCGAGTGGGGATAAAAGCGCTCGATCATCGCGCCTTCGATCACGGAGGAATTATCCGAATACGCGACCAAGGTGCCGGCTGGGCTCATTGCATGCGTATTGCGGATCATGCCGAACAACGTATCAGTTTGCGGCGTGCCGTCGATGACCCAGTCGGCGTTGAAAATTTTATGCCGGCAATGCTCGGAGTTGGCCTGCGCGAACATCATCAATTCGACATCGGCGGGATTACGCCCTAAGCGCTTGAAATTTTCCACCAGATAATCGATTTCATCCGGTGACAGCGCCAGCCCGAACGCGCGATTGGCGGCCGCCAGCGCCTCGCGCCCGCCGCCGATAACATCCACGCTGATAAGCGGCAAAGGCTGATGCTGATCGAACAGCTTGCTCACGCCTTCCATGTCGTTGAGCACGGTTTCGGTCATGCGATCATGGATCAGAGGGTACACCGCGTGGTTCTCTTCGAGGGTCAGTGGCGCCCAGCCGGCCTTGCGGAAATACCAAGCCACGCCGCGCTCGATGCGCACCACCGCGTCCAGACCACATTGCTGAGCGATATTGGTGGCCTTGGTGGACCACGGTGAAATCGTACCGATGCGCGGCGTCACCAGCACCAAATGGCCGCGCTTATCGCCCTGCTCGGTATGCGGGCCGTAAGTCAGGATCTGTTCCAGAGTTTCGCGCTCGTCAGCGCTGAGCGTGCGGCGCAGCGCGACAAAATGCCAGAACTCGGCATGCACCGCCTGGATGGCGGGTAGCGCATGCGCGAGCGCTTGTTTGAGTTTTTCGTGACGAAAAGCGGATAAGGCGTTGCGGCCACGCAACTGGATTAACTGGGACATGGTTCGGGGATCGCTTTTTTACGGCAAAAACGAAATTTTACCCGAAACCCGTGCCCGGCTCACTGAAACCTGAAGCGGGATGTCTGAAGGTGGCGCTATTTCGCCTGCTTACGCTTCCACGACTCCAGACAATCGAGGCCACAGAAGTGCTGCACGTAATCCGGTCCTTCAAAGGTCAACGCCACGTCGGTGGGTATTTCCGACAGGCAGGTCGTGCAGGACACGATAGCGCAGCGATGCTCGACATCGCATGCTGCGATGGGCGCGCCAGATGGATTGGTCTTTTCATCTTTCATGATTAAGCTCCTTTGCCCAGTGAGTTCACCCTCATCATGGTATATTTCGGCAAATTTCTGCCGATATTTAGCCCCATGAATCCTGAAAAAACTCCCTTCCCCAACCCTATTTATAGCACCGATCAGATGCGCGAGATCGAAGCTCAAGCGAGGCGGATGCCCACCCCGCCGCCGCTCATGGCGCGCGCCGGGCTGGCGGCAGCCGAAATCGCGCGCGATCTGGCGCCGGACGATGGCTCGGCCATCCTAGTACTGGCCGGCCCCGGCAATAACGGCGGCGATGCCTTCATCGCGGCAACGCAATTAAAAGCGTGGTGGCACAAGGTAGATATCGTCTTTACCGGCGATCCCAACCAACTCTCCACCGATGCCCGCGCGGCTTATCAAGCCTGGATCGATGCTGGCGGCGCCTGCCTCGATGCCATTCCGGAACATGGGCGCTGGGGCTTGGTGATCGATGGCTTATTTGGCATCGGCCTCACCCGGCCATTGGAAGGCGCTTATGCCGAGCTGGTGAACCAAGCCAATCGCTTGGGCGTGCCGATTCTTGCCCTGGATGTCCCGAGTGGATTGAACGCCAATTCCGGCCATGCCATGGGGCCGGTGATCCGCGCCGCGCATACCGTAACTTTCCTGGCTTTAAAGCCGGGCTTGCTTACCGGCGATGGACCGGATCATAGCGGCAACATCTGGCTGCGTACTTTGGGGATCGACACGCCATTGCTGTGCACGCCCAGCGGCTGGCTGCTCGAGCGGCCCTTGGTGGCGAAGCTGCTGCCACCGCGCCCGCTCAATAGCCACAAGGCACTGTTCGGCAGCGTCGGCGTACTCGGCGGCGCGCCCGGCATGGCCGGCGCCGCCTTGCTCGCCGGGCGCGCCGCGTTAAAGCTCGGCGCAGGACGCGTCTATGTCGGCCTGATCGACGATAGCGCGCCACGCATCGATGGCTTGCAAGCAGAATTGATGTTGCGTTCGGCGCACGATTTGCTGGAACTACGCAGCCTCACCTGTCTCGTGGTCGGCCCCGGCATGGGGCAATCGGCGCATGCGCTGCAATGGCTAAAGCAAGCTATCGAATCCGAGCTGCCCTTGGTGTTGGATGCCGATGCACTCAATCTGCTCGCGCAAGACACCGCGTTGCAAGATCAGGTGTCGAAACGCAAGGCAAAAACCATCATCACCCCGCACCCGGCGGAAGCGGCACGGCTCATCAATGCTTCTACGGACGACGTGCGCTACCAGCGCGTGGATGTCGCAACCATGCTCGCCACTCGCCTGAACAGCTTCGTCGTGCTCAAGGGCGCGGGCAGTGTTTGCGCCCAACCCAACGGCGCGTGGTATCTCAACGGCAGCGGCAATCCGGGCCTGGCCAGTGCCGGCACCGGCGATGTATTGGCGGGGATGATCGGCGCGCTGCTGGCGCAAGGCATGCTCCCGCGCGATGCACTGCTGCTGGCGGTGTTCCTGCACGGCGCGGCGGCGGATGAATTGAGCGCAAAACATATCGGGCCGGTCGGGCTGACCGCCTCGGAAGTGATCGACGCGGCGCGCTTGTTGTTGAATCAGTGGGTGTATGGGTAGCGTTTAGAAAAATATTAACTTCGCCCCAATCAAAATCGTCACGATTTCAAAAGCGCGCTTGATCCAGCGATTG
>JAUXTZ010000026.1 GCA_030681095.1 Burkholderiales bacterium | reverse complement strand
ACTGTTGGGCGGCACCATCACTTGCGCCGGAAAACTCGCCAGCACGGCATCGGTTTGGCGCTGCAAAGCGGCTACCTGAATACCCAGCGCTTGCATTTGCTTGGCGTCAATCTTCACCGACGCTGGTCGCGCCATTTCTGGATCTGCCGCAAAAACAGCAGCACTCGTTACGCCTAAACCCACAACGAGTAGGCAGGCCATCGTCAAACGTTTCATCGTAAAAACTCCCGTGCAACGGCTGGCGTGGCGCCAGCCGCATGGCTTATTCATCAGGAAAAAATAGACGGGGCAAACGCACAACAGCGTGGCCGCAAACGGCACGTTGTTTCAGGTTTGCCTAAACGGAAAGACTAGGGAGCTTGAGCGGAGGGACGGGTAAAACGGATGCCGGGCGCTGCAAACGAACGCCACAAATCAGGGGCAAGAGAAACGGTCTGAGGAAGAGAAATGGAGGGGGCTAAAACAGCCGCATCAAAAAATAGCAGGGTGGAATCGCGCTTGTATTCCTTGGCGACGCCAATGGATTGGCCGTGATGGTGATCCACATCGAGCGCTTGGACGCTAGCCACGGCGCCCTTTTCCTCGTCAAGCATGTGGGTATCGTGATGGCCCGGCACGCCATTCGTATGCGCGTGAATCAGGGGTGCTACGCACTGAAGGCTCGCCACCAGCACAACAACCAGAAATTTCGGCCACGAATTAAACATGGCGCACATGCTACGAAACCTGCGCGCACATTGCAAGGGGAAGCCTTGAAATAGAAGCCCTGGTGCTGGTGTAGCGATTTACCGGATGCTTAATGGGGAACTTTAGCCCGGCGCGCGGCTTTGCGCCCCCATAGCACGACATACTGCGCCAGGCTGGCGAGCGTGGTGGCGAGAACCACGACGAAGCTGGCCGTCAGCCAGTCCGATGCGTCGATCAGCCGCGCGGTATGGGTCAGCACCACGATGAATAAGGCAAAGGCAGCGAAGGTGTGGAACTTGCCCAACCAGGTGGGATGGATATCCACTTCGCCGAATAAGTGATGATAGGAAAACGCGCCGGCGACAATCACCGTATCGCGCACCACGATGGCCAGTGTCAGCCACAGCGGCACCCAGCCTTGGAAGGTGAGAATCACCAAGCAGGTGAGGGTGATGAGCTTATCGGCTAAAGGATCAAGCGCGGCGCCGAATTCAGTATAGAGGTCAAAACGACGCGCGATGAAACCGTCGAGCGCATCGGTAATGGCGGCAAAGATAAAAGTATAGAGCGCGTATTCGTAATAGCCGCGCATGAGGAAATACGCCAGAAGGGGCGCGGCGAGTACGCGCAGCAGGGTGAGAACATTCGGGACATTCCACACCACTTTCACTGTTTATGCCTCCGCTATAACCAATCTTTCCCGATCAAAAAATCAGTATAGAGCTTGGCTTCTGGCGAGCCTGGTTCAGGATGCCAGTCGTAGCGCCATTTTACGATCGGCGGCAGCGACATCAGAATTGATTCGGTACGCCCGCCGCTTTGCAGGCCGAAAATCGTGCCTCGATCGTACACGAGATTGAACTCCACATAGCGTCCACGGCGATAGGCTTGGAAATCCCGCTCGCGTTCACCATACGGCATATCCAACCGTCTTTCCAAAATGGGAACATACGCCGGCAAGAAATGATCGCCCACGCTCTCGGTCAGATTGAACGCCGCTTCGAATCCCCCCTCGGAAAAATCATCGAAGAAAATTCCGCCCACGCCGCGCGGCTCAGTCCGGTGCTTGAGATAAAAGTATTCGTCGCACCATTTTTTAAAGCGTGGATGGTATTGCTCACCAAAGGGAGTCAGTGCGTTGTTGCACATTTGATGAAAATGCACAGCGTCTTCTTCATAACCGTAATACGGGGTGAGATCCATGCCGCCGCCGAACCACCAAACTGATTCACCCCCTCCCTGCCCTCCCCCGCGAGCGGGGGAGGGAGAAGCGGGCGCCACGAAACAGCGCACATTCATATGCACCGTCGGCGCGTAGGGGTTGCGCGGATGCAGCACCAGCGATACCCCCATCGCTTCGAAGCCGCGCCCCGCCAGTTCCGGCCGGTTGGCCGAGGCCGAGGGCGGCAGCTTGTCGCCGAATACATGCGAGAAATTAACTCCGCCGCGCTCGAACACATTGCCTTCTTCCATCACGCACGACAAGCCGCCGCCACCCTCGGGGCGCTGCCAACCATCGCGCTTGAACGCCTTGCCGTCTACTTGCTCCAGACGTTCGACGATTAGTTCTTGCAGTTCAGTGAGAAAAGTTTTGACGCGAGCCGTATCCATGATTAACCACGCAGTTTCTTGCCGGATTGAAGATCGATTATAACGGACGGCATACGACGCTTGCCGATTCGGCCCGGCAATACCCACACCCGATGGCCGAATGCGCGTTGCGCCTCGGCATAGGTCTTGATCGGCTTAGCGCCAGAGACATTGGCGCTGGTCGAGACCAGCGGCCCCAAGGCCCGGGTGAGCCAGGTCACCTCGGGATGCGCGGAGATACGCACGGCGAGGCTATGGTGTTTTCCGATCAGCAACTTGGGTGCGCGCTTGGAAGCGGGTAACAAAAACGTATACGGCCCCGGCCAATACTGATCGAGTGTCGCACGCTCGGCGGCGCTTACGGGCAGAATAAAGCGAGTGATTTGTTGCAGATTGGCGGCAACCAAAATCAGGCCCTTAGTCCAAGGCCGGTGTTTCAAGCACAGTATTTTTTGCACCGCTGCGCGATGGCGCGGATCACAGCCCAAGCCATAGCAAGACTCGGTGGGATAAGCGATCACGCCGCCGCGTTTGAGGTGCGCGCGCAGGACAGTATGGTTTATGAGGTGCATAGTACCCGGGGATACGGCAAGCGCAGTTTGACGGTCGTCCGGTTGACCGCAACTTATGCTGCGCGCTCTTGCGAAACTTCCCAGCCGGGAAACACGAGTACGGCGGGATGACACTTAAGTGCGCGCGCAAGCACCTTCGCGCGCTCGACACCCAAATTCACTCGACCGTTCTCGATGGCTGAGATAGTCGCTTGAGGGATCTCCGTCAATTTGGAGAGTTGGCTTTGGCTGAGTTCCTGGAGTTCGCGCAGGATGCGGACTGACTCTCCCACCGAGACCTCAACGCGTTTTTTTGCCGGGCGGAATTCTTTCATTTCATGGCCTCCTGTAATCATGGGCGGTAACTTGAACCACTTGGATCAGCAATACCTTAGCAACAACTCGGTAAATCAACCGCCACTGGAGCCCGAGCCGGGAAGAACGATGGCCCTTCCATTCACCAGACAGCGCTTCGTCGTGAAACCCCTTGATGGCGCGCAAACCTGGCGGTCCCGAGAGTCTGGCAATGTCCTTCCACTTCTCATAGCGCTTCAAAACTTCGATTGGGACAGCGCCCGAAAGTTGTTTATCCACGCGACGATGCTCTTCGATCTGCCACATACTACATTATGTATATACTAATAATGGTATGTCAAGCGAGCGGGGTGCGTTGCGCTAGCCCTTGAGCTTAGCCTGCAACGCCGCATCTTTTTGCATGATCTGCGCGGCGTTTGCGGCGCGCTCATCAATCAGGCGCTTGTGCAACGCGCCATCTGCGCAAGCGAGAATCTGCGCGGCGAGGTAAGCGGCATTTTTCGCGCCGGCCATGCCCACGGCCACGCTCGCGACGGGAATGCCGCCCGGCATCATGACGGTGGAGAGCAACGAATCCCAACCCGACAGCGGACCGCCTTCCATCGGTACGCCGATCACAGGGCGCAGGGTGTGCGCCGCCACATTACCGGCGAGATGTGCGGCCAGACCAGCGGCGCAAATAAATACCTGGCAGCCGCGCTGATCGGCATCGAGCACATAAGCGCGCGTGGCATCCGGCGTGCGATGCGCGGAGGAAATTTTCACTTCCCAGGTCACCCCTAAGCTGCTGAGCGTATCCAGGGTGGATTGCATGGTGGGCAGATCGGAATCGGAGCCCATTAATACTGCGACGAAAGGTTTGGTCATTGTTTACTCCTAAGGTTTTACTTTGATCGTGGCCCGATGGCGCGATACCCAATATCACGGCGCATTTGCGCGCCTTCGAATTTAATTTGATCCGCAATTTCATAGGCGCGGCGCTGCGCCATTTTCACCGTATCGCCCAGCGCGGTGACGCACAGCACGCGCCCACCGGCGGTGATGACTTTTTTATCCACCAACTGGGTGCCGGCGTGGAACACCATGTAATCGTCACCCTTGGGCGGCAGGCCGTTGATCACGTCGCCTTTACGCGGGCTGTCGGGATAATTGGCGGCGGCCATGACCACGCCCAGTGCGGTGCGACGATCCCATTCGGCTTCGACTTTATCCAACGTGCCGGCCACCGCGTGCTCGAGCAGGGTCACCAAATCGCTTTTCAAGCGCAGCATGATCGGCTGCGTTTCCGGATCGCCCATGCGGCAATTGAACTCCAACACTTTCGGCACACCTTGGCCATCGATCATCACGCCTGCGTATAAAAAACCGGTGTAGGGGATGCCGTCTTTCGCCATGCCTTGCACGGTGGGATGAATCACTTCGCGCATGATGCGCGCGTGCAGTTCGGGCGTGACCACCGGCGCGGGCGAATACGCACCCATGCCGCCGGTGTTGGGGCCTTGGTCGCCGTCCAGCAAACGTTTGTGGTCTTGGCTGGTAGCCATGGCCAGTACATGCTCGCCATCAACCAGCACAATGAAGCTCGCTTCTTCGCCCAGCAGGCATTCTTCGATCACCACGCGCGCGCCGGCTTCGCCCAGCTTCTGGTCGCCCAGCATCATGTCCACCGCGGCGTGCGCCTCAATTTTGCTTTGCGCTACCACCACGCCCTTGCCGGCGGCCAAGCCATCGGCTTTGACCACGATCGGCGCACCGTGAGTTTCGATATAAGCATGCGCCGCATCTGCTTGGCTAAACGTGGCATATGCCGCCGTAGGAATGCCATGGCGCAGCATAAAGTCTTTGGCGAAATCTTTGGAGGATTCCAACTGCGCAGCTGCTTGGGTCGGGCCAAAAATCTTCAGTCCCGCCGCGCGGAATGCATCGACCACACCGGCCGCTAAAGGGGCTTCGGGGCCAACCACGGTGAGGTAGATATGTTCCTGCTGCGCGAAGGCAAGCAACTCCGGAATGCTGGTCAGCGGCACATTGGCCAAATCCGGGTCGAGCGCGGTGCCGCCGTTGCCGGGCGCAACGTAGATGCACTGGATGCGCTTCGATTGCGCCAGCTTCCACGCCAGCGCATGTTCGCGGCCGCCGTTACCGATGACGAGTAGTTTCATATGTGTGTGAGGTGTGAGGCGAGAGGGGTGAGGGGTGAGTAAAATCCGTACGGCGTAGCTTGTTGCTTTGCGCTATTCATTTCACACCTCTCTGAACCTAAGCGGTTTTCGCCCCTCACCCCTAACACCTTTCCCCTCACTGCTTAATGTCGAAAATGCCGCATGCCGGTAAACACCATCGCCATGCCATGTTCGTCCGCCGCCGCGATCACGTCTTCGTCGCGCATGCTGCCGCCGGGTTGAATCACGGCGGCGATACCTGCTGCGGCGGCTTGGTCGATGCCGTCACGGAAGGGGAAGAAGGCATCCGAAGCCATCACCGAACCGGCGACAACCAGGCCCGCGTGCTCGGCTTTGATGCCGGCGATGCGCGCGGAATTGATGCGGCTCATTTGGCCGGCGCCGACGCCGATGGTCATTTTGTCTTTAGCGTAGATGATGGCGTTCGATTTCACGAATTTTGCGATGCGCCAAGCGAATAACAGGTCCGACATTTCTGCTTCGGTCGGTGCGCGCTTCGACACCACCTTCAGTTCGTCGTACAGCGCCAAGTCCGCTTCTTGCACCAGTAAGCCGCCGTTGACCTTTTTGAAGTCCAGGCGCGGCGCGGGATCACTGGGCCAAGCGCCGCATTCCAACAAGCGCACATTCTTTTTCGCCGCCGCCACTTCCACTGCCGCTGCGGATACTTTCGGCGCGATGATCACTTCCACGAATTGCTTCTCGACAATGGCTTTCGCAGTGTCGGCATCCAATTCACGATTAAAGGCGATGATGCCGCCGAAAGCGGATTCGGGATCGGTCTGGTAGGCGCGGTTATACGCCTCCAACAAGGTCTCGCCATACGCCACGCCGCAAGGGTTGGCGTGCTTGACGATGACGCAGGTGGGGCGCTCGTTGAATTGCTTGATGCATTCCAAGGCGGCATCGGCATCGGCGATGTTGTTGTAGGAGAGCTCCTTGCCTTGCAACTGACGCGCGGTGGCAATCGACGCTTCCCGCTCCGCCGAGGTGGTGTAGAAAACAGCGCTTTGATGCGGGTTCTCGCCATAGCGCAATTCCTGCGCTTGGGTGAAATTGAGATTGAGCTTTTTCGGAAAGCCCTCGCGCCGGCCGCGCGAATCGATCGAGGTCAGATAATTGCTAATGGTGGAATCGTATTCGGCGGTATGCGAGAACGCCTTCTGCGCCAGGCTAAAGCAAGTATCACCGCCGATCAGGCCACCGGTCATATCCATTTCCGACAGCAGGGGTTTGTAATCCACCGGGTCGGTGACCACGGCGACATGCGCGTAGTTTTTTGCCGCAGCGCGTACCATGGTCGGGCCGCCGATGTCGATATTTTCAATCGCGTCATTGAGTGTGAAATTGGGTCGGGCGATAGTCGCAGCGAATGGGTACAGATTTACCACCACCATATCAATCGGCGGCATATTCGCTTCTTGCATGGCTTGCACATGGCTCGGATCATCACGCCGGCCGAGAATGCCGCCATGTATTTTCGGGTGCAGGGTTTTCACGCGGCCATCGAGCATTTCGGGAAAGCCCGTGTACTCGCCGACCTCGGTCACCGCGATGCCGTTTTCACTCAGCAGTTTGGCCGTGCCGCCGGTAGAGAGAATTTCCACATTGTATTTCTTCAGCCCCCGAGCGAAGTCGAGAATGCCTTGCTTGTCGGAAACACTGAGGAGCGCGCGCTTAATGATGGCCATAAAATTTTCTTAACGTTATTTGATTTTGTATTGCTGCATTTTCTTACGCAGCGTGTTGCG
>JAUXTZ010000019.1 GCA_030681095.1 Burkholderiales bacterium | reverse complement strand
TTGCGCCAACGCTTCGCCGGACAGTTGAGCCAGGTGTTCGATGATCGCTTTCCGCATGCGCGCGAGATTGCGAGCTTGGGCAGCCGGCAGTTAAACCTAGGCCGTGGCGTGCCCGCGTGGGAAGCGGCGCCGCTGTATATTCGCGACAAAATCGCACTGAAAATGAGCGAACGATGAGCGCCGTACCCAGCCAGGCTTTTTCTTTCCGCCCCATGAACAAAGACGATGTGGATGCGGTGATGGTGCTCGAGCGCACCTTGTATTCTTTTCCTTGGACACCGGGAAATTTTCGAGATTCACTCCATGCCGGTTATAGCTGCTGGGTGTATGAATTCGGCTCGCATCTGGTGGGTTACGCAGTGCTGATGCTGGCGGCGGGGGAGGCGCATGTGCTCAACATCGCCATCGGTCTTGATTGGCAGCGCCAAGGGCTGGGGCGGCGCTTGATGCAGCACCTGATCAAAGTCGCGCGCGAATACCGGGCCGAGATGATGTTCCTGGAAGTGCGGCCCTCGAATCTCGCGGCACAACGATTGTACGAAGAGATCGGTTTCAACGAAATTGCCACGCGCAAACATTACTATCCGGCCCATGACGGGCGCGAGGATGCGATTTTGATGGGGTTGTCGCTATGAAGTCTTTGTCACAGGAATGGCTGGCGGAGTTGAATTTGTCGCCGTTGTGGCGACAGCGGGGTGTTGCCGATGAAGTTGTAGCGCCGGCATCCTTGCCGGCAACTCAAAATAACCACCTGCAAGGTGTCCATAATCGCGGCTATCTCCCACACCTGAAAGCCGAAGGCGGAATCTATTTCCTTACCTTCCGCCTAGCGGATAGCCTGCCGCAAAGCGCATTGGATGAGTTAGAGCGCAGCGCCCCAGAAACCCGCTCGAAACAAATTGAGACCTATCTAGATGCCGGGCATGGCGAGTGTTGCTTGCGCAAGCCTGAGATTGCTCAAATAGTGATCCAGGCGCTCAAGCAGTTCGAAGGCGAGCGCTACGTGCTGCACGATTGGGTGGTGATGCCGAACCATGTGCACTTGGTGATTGAGCCGCGCGGCGCACATGCCTTGAGCGATATTTTGCACAGCTTGAAATTCTACACCGCGACCGAGGCGAACCGGAGCTTAGACCGCCATGGCGCTTTCTGGCAGCATGAGAGTTACGACCGCTTGATACGCGGTCAAGAGGAGTTTGATCGCTGTGTGCAGTACGTGCGGCAAAATCCCGTGCGTGCCAATTTGGCCGAAGCGCCGGAACAGTATGCGTTTGGTTGTGCAGGGTATGTTGCCGGCAGGGATGCCGGCGCTACGACAGGCGAAGTTGTAGCGCCGGCATCCCTGCCGGCATTAACCCCTGACCAGATCGCCCAACTAGACTGGCCACAACTCAAACAAGCAGCCGCGACCTGCACCGCCTGCGCGCTGCACGCGCAACGCACCCAAGCTGTGTTCGGCGTCGGCGACGAGCAAGCGGATTGGTTGTTCGTGGGCGAGGCGCCAGGCGCAGAAGAGGATCAGCAGGGTGAGCCGTTCGTGGGCCAAGCCGGGAAGCTGCTCGACAATATGCTGGCCAGTATCGAACTCAAGCGCGGCGAGAAGGCGTATATCGCCAACGTGGTGAAATGCCGTCCGCCTGACAACCGCAACCCCGATGCGGCTGAGGTGCTTGCTTGCGCGCCTTATCTCGACCGTCAAATTGCGTTGATGCAACCGAAGCTGATCGTGGCTTTGGGTAAGGTGGCGGCTGTTCGCTTGCTGGGCAAGGACGCCACCATCGCCAGCCTGCGCGGCCAAGTCTTGGACTATCACGGCACGCCGCTGATCATTACTTATCATCCCGCCTACTTGCTGCGCAGCCTGACGGATAAGGCGCGCGCCTGGGAAGATTTGTGTTTCGCGCGGCAAACTTTTCGGGGCTTGATGAATCAAGCAAACGCCACCATATAATTATTTATCGCTTTTTATCCCAAGGAGAAATCGATCATGCGCTTATTCGCCATTATTGCCACTTTGCTGTTGAGCTCGCTCTTAAGCGGTTGCGGCTACAACACCTTGCAGCAGAACGATGAGGGTATCAAAGCCGCTTGGGCCGAGGTGCTGAATCAATATCAGCGCCGCGCCGACTTGGTGCCGAATCTGGTCAAGGTGGTGCAAGGCTATGCCGCCCACGAGCAAAGTATTTTGGTACAAGTCACCGAAGCGCGTGCGAAAGTTGGGACGATTCAAGCCACGCCCGAACTTATCAACGATGAACAGGCGTTCGCCAAATTTCAACAGGCACAAAGCCAACTCTCCAGCGCCTTATCGCGCTTGATCGCGGTGGTGGAGAATTATCCGCAACTCAAAGCGGATACCCAGTTTCTGGCTTTGCAGACGCAACTGGAAGGCACCGAGAATCGCATCACGGTCGCGCGCAACCGCTACATCAAGGCGGTGGAGGGGTACAACGTGACGGTGCGCTCGTTCCCGAGCAATCTCACGGCCATGCTGTTCGGCTTCAAGGTCAAACCTACTTTCGCGCCGGAAAATGAAAAGGAAATCTCCAAAGCGCCTAAGGTGGATTTCGGTACTGCGCCTGCGCGCTAATCCTTTATGAATTTCCGGGCGCGCCTTGCGCGCTGGCTATGCTTCTTCGTACTGCCGCTTGCCTTGGTGGGCTTCCCTGCCATATCTCAAGAGCAAGTGGCCGTGCCGCCGCGCGCGGCGCGCGTCACTGACCTCACCCAAACATTGAGCACGCCGCAACAGCAAGCACTAGAACAAAAGCTCGTCGCGCTCGAAGCGCAAAAGGGCAGCCAGATCGCGGTGCTGATTGTGCCCACCACGAAACCCGAAGAGATCGAACAATTTTCCATTCGCGTGGCAGAGGCTTGGAAACTCGGACGCAAAGGCATCGATGACGGGGTGATCCTGCTGATGGCGAAAGACGATCGCACCCTGCGCATCGAGGTCGGTTATGGACTGGAGGGGGCCATACCGGATATCGCCGCCAAGCGCATTATCGAAGAGATCATTACGCCGCGCTTTCGTACTGGGGATTTTTATAGTGGCATCGATCAAGGGGTGGATCGGCTAATTGGCTTGATCAAGGGCGAAGCGCTTCCTCCACCCAAGCCAAGCAAATGGATAGGCGCGAATTCTTTTGAAAATATCTTTCCGCTGGCCTTGTTTTTGATCTTCGTTGTGGGTGGCGTACTGCGCGCAATCTTTGGGCGCTTGCTCGGCGCAAGCATTGCATCTGTGGTGGCAGGCATAGGCGCTTGGATGCTCATCGGCAGCCTGATCAGCGCGCTGATTGCTGGCGCGCTGGCCTTTTTCTTTATCTTGTCCGGTATCAGCGGCATCGGGCACGGCGGAGGTCGTGGCGGTGGTGGGCTGGGTGGCGGCGGGTTTTCCGGCGGAGGTGGCGGGTTTGGCGGGGGCGGTGCTTCCGGGCGCTGGTAGAGGAGCGAGCGATGAATTTAAAACGGCTATTAAAGCATTTGGTGCTACCCCCTTGGCTGCTGCGCCGAGTATTTTCGCCATCAACGATGCACGCGATCGAAGTGGCCATCGCCGCCGGCGAAATGCATCACCGCGGACAAATACGATTCGCTGTGGAGGAGACCTTGGCGCTGGCCGCGCTTTGGCGTGGCAAGACCGGGCATGAGCGTGCGCTGGAGGTGTTTGCCGATCTCCGCGTATGGGATACGGAGCATAACAATGGCGTGCTGGTGTATCTGCTGCTGGCAGATCGGGATGTGGAGATCGTCGCGGACCGCGGCATTCATCGCGCGGTGGGCGAGGCGGCCTGGGAAGAAATTTGCCGCACCATGGAAGTAGCGCTACATGCGGAGGAATTCGAAATCGCTGTGGTGAGAGGTATCGAGGCAATCGGTGCGCTGTTGGCGGCACATTATCCTCGCCATGAGCCGGGGGCGAATGAATTGCCCGATATGCCGGTCGTGTTGTAGCGGCTTAGGCTGATCCTTGTGCAGTAAGGAAAAGGGCTAGGGATGGGTGCTGGTGCGCGCCACGTCGAGCAGTTTGTCGATTTCCGCGCCGTGGCGGGTCACGTTACAGCGGTGCCAATTCATGATGAAGAGCATGATGGTGGAGACGAACAGCCCAAAAATGATGACCGCGCCATTGACGGACACATCCGCCTTTTGCAGCAGATAGTAGGTGCCGACCATGACCAGAATGCCGGCATTCTCGTTAAAGTTTTGCACCGCAATCGAATGTCCGGCGCCCACCAGGATATGGCCGCGGTGCTGCAATAGCGCATTCATCGGCACCACGAAGAAGCCGGCGATGGCGCCGATCAAGATCATCAATATCATCACGAACGGTAGGTAGGTCACGGCGACCATGCTGATGACGAAGACGCCCATCATCGCCCCCACCGGCAGCACTTTGACCGATTTGTGTATGGGGACGATGCGCGCCGCCGTAATCGCACCGATCGCCACGCCGATGGCGACCACGCCTTGCAGCATGGATGCCTTATCCAGCGAGAGCCCCAAAGCAACTTTGGCCCAATCCAACACGATGAATTGCAAAGTGGCGCCGGCGGCCCAGAATAGGGTGGTGACGGCCAGCGAGATTTGTCCTAATTTGTCTGTCCATAACAATCTCACGCAATGGCTGAAATCACGCACAAGGAACCAAGGGTTGCGTTTGACCGGTTTGTGATCGACGCCGGTGTTGGGCACATATAAATTGAACAACGCGGCCAATAAGTAAAATACCGCAATCACGCTAATGGCCATTTCCGGCGCGGTATCGATGCCGGTCGTTATCCCTGGCAGGTCAAATTGCGCCAGTTGGGCGCTGATCGAAGGGTTGATCAACACACCACCAAGCACGGTGCCGAGGATGATCGCGGCGACGGTTAGCCCTTCGATCCAGGCATTCGCCAGCACGAGCTGATTGGGGGGTAATAATTCGGTGAGAATGCCGTATTTCGCCGGTGAATAGGCCGCCGCACCGAGTCCGACAATGCCATAGGCGAGCAAGGGATGGACGTTGAACAGCAACAGCAGGCATCCGCCTATTTTGATCGTGTTGCTGATCAGCATCACTTGCCCTTTGGGCATGGAGTCGGCAAACGCGCCCACGAAGGGCGCCAGCACCACATAGGAAACCGTGAAATAAAACTTGAGTAGCGGCGAATACTCGGGATGATGGAAAAAATCAATCAGCAGCAAAATTGCGGCGATGAGCAGCGCATTGTCGGCAAGGGCGGAGCAGAATTGCGCCGCCATGATGATGTAGAAACCGCGGTTCATTCAGTACGATTATGCAGCGGCGCCCGAAGGGCATACCGCAAGAAGAAAGCGTGTTTATACCATACAAAAGGTGACGATCGTAAGCTCGGCAGACGCCAAGGCATCAATGATGTTTTGGCAACTCGTCGCGCCAAGCTTTTTACCGCATTCTGCTCAAATAACCTATAATCTTCCGCCTATTTCACTCATTACCCGTCATTATTTCATGTCATTTGAAAGTTTAGGTTTATCCCCCGATATCCTGCGCGCGATTGCTGATGCGGGCTATACCGAGCCAACGCCGATTCAGGCGCAGGCGATCCCCGTCGTGCTATCAGGCAAGGACGTCATGGCGGGTGCGCAAACCGGCACCGGCAAGACCGCGAGTTTCACGCTGCCCATGCTGCACAAGTTGGCTGTGCATCAGAACACCAGCACCTCGCCCGCGCGACACCAGGTGCGCGGCCTCATTTTAGCGCCGACGCGCGAACTGGCGGCTCAGGTTGAGGCCAGCGTACGTACCTACAGCAAATATCTCTCGCTGCGTTCAACGTCGGTTTACGGTGGGGTGCACATCGATCCGCAGATCGCGGAACTGCGGCGCGGCGTAGAAATTCTGGTGGCGACTCCCGGCCGCTTGCTCGATCATTTGCATCAAAAAAGCGTAAACCTATCGCAAGTGGAATTTTTGGTGCTGGATGAAGCCGACCGCATGCTGGATATGGGCTTTATGCCCGACATTCGGCGCATTTTTAGTTATCTGCCACCGCGCCGGCAAAACTTGCTGTTTTCGGCCACCTTCGCGGAAGAGATCAAGCGCCTGGCCAACGATTTTATGCACGACCCGCAGTTGATTGAAGTCGCGCGCCGCAACGCCACCGCCGACACCGTTACCCAGGTTGCGTATCCGGTGGCGAATGATCACAAGCGGCGCTTACTGGCGCAGATCATCAAAAACGAAGATCTAAAACAAGTACTGATTTTTACTAATACCAAGACCGGCGCGAATCGGCTCGCCCAGCAATTGATACACGAGAACATCAACGCCGTAGCGATCCACTCGGATAAAACCCAGCAGGCGCGTATGCAAGCGCTGGCCGAATTTAAAGAAGGCAAGATCCGGGCATTGGTCGCGACCGACATTGCTGCCCGTGGCTTGGATATCGATGATTTGCCGTGCGTGGTGAATTTCGAGTTGCCGCACAGCGCGGAAGACTACGTGCATCGCATCGGCCGCACCGGCCGAGCCGGTACAAGCGGGAAAGCGATTTCGCTGGTGAGCCCGGAAGAAAAACGCTATTTGAGTGATATCGAGCAACTGATCAAGCGCGCCATTCCGCTCGAGGCCTTGCCGGGCTACGGTGCGGAACACCTCATCGAGGCCGCAGGCCATGACCGCTACCGCGAAAGAACCAACGAGCGGGCCCGGCCTGTCGTGGCGCGGAATGTCGAACCTGAGCCGCGCATCGAACCTTCATTTGAGTCTGGGCTTGAGCCTGTGATTGAGCCGAGCCCAGAAATACAAAGGGCGCCGATTCGGCGCCCTGGGCAGAAACGTGAAGTAGCGGCCTTACTCTTGCCACCCCGCAGCATCCCCGCCGCGGAATAGCCAAGCCAACAGCGTCGGCATTTCATTCGATTGTGTTTCTGCATTGGCCGTGGCCTCAGCCTTGTTTTCGGCTGAAGGTGCGGCCGGCGCAGCAGCTTCCAACTTTTTCTCAGATGCGTCCATCACCGGGGCTTCGCTCACCGTTTGCGGTTTTACTTCCTCAGTCCCCGCAAGGGGGACGCCGGTGGGTGCCCCGCTGCTATGCAGCGACCCTTCCGCAGCCTCGGCTTTTTTGACCGGCGCGGGTTCGTCTTCCAGCTGCTCGCGTGGCGGGTTGCCGTCATAGATCAGGCTACGTCGCTGCTGAATGTAAGCATCGCGCAAGAAGGTATAGGGGTCGAGTGCTGCTTCGTCCAGCACCTTTTCAGCGTCCAACAGCCGCGCACGGCGGTCGATCACGCGCAGTGCACCTAATGTGTTGCGGGTTGGAATATGGTTTAAATTCAAAACCGGATCTAGCTTGTAATAGGCCACCAAGCCGACGGTATCGCGCACATTGCTTGGCCCAAGCAGCGGCAGCATTAGGAAGGGGCCGTCACCGATTCCCCAATAGCCTAAAGTTTGGCCAAAATCCTCATTGTGCTTTTCCAGCCCGAAACTGGTGGCCACGTCGAACAGGCCGCCAATGCCGAAAGTCGTATTGGCGATCAAACGCGCCACATCGGAAGCTGCCTGGCTGAATTTAAACTGGAGCAGATTATTGACCGCGATCAAGGCATCGTCGATATTGGAGAAGAAGTTTCCCACCCCGGTGCGCACCGGATTCGGCAAGACGGCCTTATAACCCTGTGCCACGGGTTTCATAACGGCTTTATCAACTGTGTCGTTGAACTGATAAATCCCGCGATTAAGGGGTTCCAGCGGGTCACGCGGGTCGCCATTGGTGGCACAACCGGAAAGCGCAATCACGATCCCGAGTAGGGCAAATTTGGGTAGAAATAGTATTTTCATATTGTTATTAAGAGTGAACAGGGTAAATTTAGGGGCAAATATATCAGCTAAGTACATTGTTTGGAACAGTTTTCTCGCTAAATACTATTAACGGCATTGCACTAATAATACTTTAGAGGCAAATATTTAAGAAACGGCAAACCGGGCCGCTAAGTGGTCTAACCCAACGTTTTTTTGGAAAATTTTAATCAGGAGCATTTAGGGCTAAATTTTTTGCTGGCCCTGCCGCTAATCCAAACCATGGCACTCAAAGGCATCACAATCGGTACCCTGGCCCGCAAGGCGAGCGTGAATATCGAAACCATTCGTTACTATCAGCGGCGCGGCCTATTGCAGGAGCCGCCGAAGCCGGTGGAAGGCTATCGCCTGTATCCGCTGGACTCGATCCAACGGATTCTCTTTATCAAACGCGCACAACGATTGGGCTTTAGCTTAGAAGAAATCATCAATTTGATCCATTTAGGTGAGGGCAGCTGCAGCGACGTGAAAAGCGTGGCGATGCAAAAGCTTTCCTTGATCGAGGATCGATTGACCGACTTGGGGCGGATGCGCCAGACCTTGCTGGATTTAGTTCAACGCTGCGATACCGACCAAAGTCAGCCGGGCTGTCCCTTAGTGGCGAGTCTTGCCGAGCGAGAATACGAAACAGGTTAGCCGCATGCCGCCGCACGGCGAATCGAGGGAGATGCGGCTTAATGTCACTCCAGCCGCATAGCTGATTTTCTCACGATGCCGATTCCTCGTTTTTTTCGTCATTCCCAATACACCATCTCCATTGGATTTGTCCTCGTACTCATTCTGATGGCTGCGATCGCGGTCATTGGTCTCACGCGTATGGCTGCGATCAACGAGCGCATGAACGCGATCGTCAGCCAATACAATGTCAAAACCGATTTAGTCGCCACGATGCGGAATGCAGCGCGCGAGCGTTCCATCAGCCTGCATCGTATGGCGCTGATGACGGATCACTTCGATCGCGATGATGAGTATTTGTATTTCCGCAAGATGGCAGCCGAATTTCTTAATGCGCGCGATGCGCTGAAAGTCATGCCCTTAAGCGAGCTAGAACAAAAGACGTTTGAAGAATCGCAGGGTTTGACGCGCCAAGCGTCATTGACTCAAGAAGAAGTGTACAACCTTGTCGTCGCGCAACACTTGGACGAAGCAAATGCGCTGCTGCTTATGGAGGCCGTCCCAGCGCAAAACCAAGTCCTGGCATCCCTAAACAAACTACTGGAATATCAGCGGCAGGCGACGAGCGAAGCCGTGGGAGCTGCGCGTCGCGAGTACGAAAAAGCCTTCTACAGCATGAGCGGCTTGGGCTTGCTCTCGATTGGGCTGGGGGTCGTGATCGCCGTCATGGTCGTGCGGCGCACATCGGTTGCCGAAAAAGCACTGTTCCATGAGAAAGAGCGCGCCGAAGTTACCCTCCATTCCATCGCGGACGCAGTGATCACCACCAATGGCGATGGTGTGGTCGAATACATGAACCCGATCGCCGAGCAGCTTACCGGCTGGCAAATTGCGGACGCACGTGGCCATCCGATCGATCAAGTGTTTCGGGTAATCAATGAACTTAACCGCGAGGAGATCAAGAACCCGGTTTCCGGATGCAAGATCGAGGGCCGTGTGGTGAACATTGATCCGCATGGGGTACTGGTTGCGCGTGATGGAACCGAATATGCGATCGAAGATTCGGCGGCGCCGATTCGCGACAGCCGTGGTGCGGTGATCGGTTATGTGGTGGTTTTTCATGATGTGAGCCACGCGCGGCATTTGGCGCGTCAACTTTCCTGGCAAGCCAGCCACGACGCGCTCACGGGGCTTGGCAATCGGCTTGAATTCGAATCGGTCATGGCGCAGATGTGGGAGAGTGCTAAATTCCATAGTAAGCACCATGCGCTGGTGTATATGGATCTCGATCAATTCAAGATCGTGAACGACACCTGCGGCCATGCCGCCGGCGACGAGTTGCTGCGGCAACTGGCGGTGATCATCTCAGCCAAGGTGCGCGAGGGTGATAGTTTATTCCGACTTGGCGGCGACGAATTTGCGATCTTGCTCAATGGCTGTCCGATCAAACGCGCTGAAGGCATTGCAAACGAGATTCGCCTCGTGGTCGAAGAATTTCGTTTCATGTGGCAAGACAAATCGTTTGGTATCGGCGTAAGCATTGGCCTGGTACCGATCACGGTCGATAGTGTGAGCATGGCATCCCTGCTCGCAGCAGCCGATGCTGCGTGCTACACCGCAAAGGAAAAAGGGCGCAATCGCGTACAAGTATACGAGCCGAGCGACACCGAGTTGGCCATGCGCGAAGGTGAAATGCAGTGGCTGCCGCGCATCAATCGCGCGATGGAGGAAGATCGGCTGCAGCTGTATTACCAAAAAATTGCCAATGTGCGTGACGGCGATGTGATGGGCGGCACCCAATATGAGCTATTGCTGCGCATGATGGATGAGCATGGCGCCATCATCCCCCCGCAGGCCTTTATTCCCGCGGCCGAGCGTTATAACCTGATGCCCTCTGTCGACCGCTGGGTGATCCGCCATGCGTTGGACTGGATCACGCGGCACGCGGCGCAAGTCAAAGATATCTCCACGATCTATATCAATCTCTCGGGGCAATCGCTGAATGATGACAAGTTCCTCGATTTCGTGACAGCGCAAATCAAACGCCTGGATGGCTTGGGCATCAAAATCGGATTCGAAATTACCGAAACGGCCGCTATTGCGAACCTTAGCCGAGCAATGCGCTTGATGGGCACGCTCAAAGATCTGGGCTGTAGTTTCGCTTTGGACGATTTTGGTAGCGGGATGTCTTCCTTTGCTTATCTGAAGAACCTGCCGGTGGATAAAATTAAAATCGATGGCGTATTCGTGCGCGATATGCTGTTTGATCGGGTGGATTACGCCATGGTCGAAGCAATCAATCGTATCGGTCATTTGATGGGCATTCAGACGGTGGCCGAATTCGTTGAGAACGACGCGATCCTGCAGCGACTAAAAGAACTGGGCGTCGACTATGCGCAGGGTTTCGGTATTCATCGTCCCGAGCCTTTGGCGCTGCTCTTTGCCGAGCCACGGTCGATGCATTCGGCCGCTATCGCGCATTAGTTGTTTTGAAATTCCGTATAAAATACACCCCATGCATTCTCCCATTCAGACCGTGTTGGCCGGTGATGTCGGTGGCACTAAAACGTTACTTGCCTTAGCGCATTGGGACGCAGGGCGGCTACGCATCGAGCGCGAAGCGCGTTTCACCACCGGCGATTACGCCGCGCTCACCCCGATGGTGCGTGAATTTCTGACCGGGGCTACGCCGCTTGCCGCTTGCTTTGGCCTGGCCTGTCCCATTAGTGGTCGTCGCATTAAACTTACCAACGCCGCATTCTGGATCGATGCAGACGAGATCGCGCACGACTGCGGCATCGCTCAAGTACGCTTGATCAACGACTTTGCCGCCATCGGCTATGGCTTGGATGCGCTGACGACAAACGAATTGGAAATCTTGCAAAGCGGGTCGATTCGCCCGCAGGCGCCGCGCGCCTTACTCGGCGCCGGCACTGGCCTGGGTCAGGCGATTTTGGTTTGGCAAAACGATCACTACGAAGTGCTGAGCACCGAAGGCGGCCATGTCGATTTCGCGCCGGTGAATGATGTCCAGATCGCCTTATGGCGCGTGCTCAGCGCGCAATACGGCCATGTCTCTTATGAGCGCTTGCTATCGGGTCAAGGTTTGAACGATATATTTCATCATCTGGCCGCGACACGCAGCCCCACATCCGAATTACTTGCCGCGCTGCAAGGCGGAGACCCGGCGGCAATTATTTCTGAATTCGGCTTGAGTTGTCGCGATGCCATCGCGGAAGAAACGCTGGAACTATTCGCATGCATCTACGGCCAACAAGCGGGCAATCTCGCGCTCAGCACGCTCGCCGAAGGTGGCGTCTATATCGCCGGCGGCATTGCGCCCAAACTGATTCAGCAGCTAAAAGCGGGTGGGTTCATGGAAGCGTTCCGCGCCAAGGGGCGTTACCGGGAATGGCTATCCAGCTTGCAGGTTGCGGTGGTGATGAATCCGAAGGTGGGTTTGCTGGGTGCGGCATTAGCCGCCGGTCGCTGACATAAAGCGCACTACTTTTGCCGGCTCCTCGCGAAACTCATGCCGCTCAGGTTTTTGCGCGATGGCTTCCAAAATAAGCTGTTCAAGGTCTGCATCAGTAGCGCCCTCACGCAGCAATGGGCGCAATTCGACACGGTCATTTTGGCCTAAGCACATATAAAGCGTGCCATCCACTGCCAAGCGCACGCGATTGCATGTGTCGCAGAAATGTTGGGAAATCGGTGTAATGAATCCCACAGAGAATGTTTTATCCGCTGTTTGCAGGTAGCGCGCCGGTCCACCACCGGAGTTCATGCCATCAATCAGACCAAAACGCGCACGCAATCGTTCTTTCACTGGTTGTAAATCGAGAAGCTGCGCTTGACGGCCCGTGATACCCATTGGCATGGTCTCGATCAGCCGCAGCACGTAGCCCTGCTCAATGCAGTATTCAACCATGGTGTCGATTTCGTCGTCATTAACCCCTTGCAACGCCACCATATTTATTTTGATCGGCGTAAATCCCGCGCGCTTCGCTGCACTGAGTCCCGCTAGAATTTTGGGCAAGACATCGCGGCCGGTAACCTGCGCGATACGATCTGCCTGCAGGGAATCGAGACTCACATTAATGCGTGACACGCCTGCTTGGAATAGGGCGTCGGCGTGCTTATCGAGTTGAGTGGCATTGGTGCTGAGCGAGAGATCGTCCAGGCCAGGTAATTGTTTCAGGCGTCCCGCCAATTCGGGCAGGTTGCGGCGCAGCAACGGTTCGCCGCCGGTGAGGCGCACGCGCGACACGCCCAGGCGGGCAAAGGCACCCACCACGCGCTCAATTTCGTCGAAGTTCAGCCAATGCGCCGGCTCTTCGAAATCATTGAAACCTTCAGGTATGCAATAGGTGCAGCGCAGGTCACAGCGGTCGGTTACCGACAGACGCAGGTATTCGATGGCGCGGCCAAAACGGTCTATTAACATGGTGACTAGTATTGTAGCGTTATATTTGGCAGAATATAACCCCCAGAAGATGCAACTCGCGCAGCGAGCCTAAGTCCCTCTCTCCCGCACGCGGGAGAGAGCTAGGAGAGAGGGCAGCAGCGAGCGCGAATATTGTTGGATTAAGGTATGAAAATTTTCGGCTTTGCCGGTTACAGCGGCAGTGGCAAAACCACCTTGCTGGAACGCTTGATCCCGTTTCTAACCGGTCAGGGGCTAAGGTTGGCACTGATCAAACACGCTCACCATGATTTTGACATCGACCAAGCAGGCAAGGATTCCTACCGGCATCGACAAGCCGGGGCGTCCGAGGTGCTGGTGAGCTCCGCCCAGCGTTGGGCACTGATGCATGAATTACGCGGGGTAGAGGAGCCCAGCTTGCAGGCGCATTTGGCGCGGCTCTCGCCGTGCGATCTGGTGCTGGTGGAAGGCTTCAAGCGCGAGCCGATTCCTAAGCTGGAGATTCATCGCCAGGCGAACGCCAAGCCGCTGCTGTTTACGCAGGACCCGCACATTATTGCGATTGCGACCGATGCGCCAATTGAGACTTCACTGCCGTGTTTCGATTTGAATGCGATTGATGCAATCGGCCTTTTTATTTTAAAAACCACGGGACTACGATGAGTAAGGCAAACCAAGCCACGCTGCTGTCGGTGGATGAAGCGCTGGATTTTTTACTGAGCCAGACTCACCCGGTAGAAGCCGTGGAAGAAGCGCTGACCCTGGATGCGCTCGGTCGTGTGTTGGCGGCAGCGCAAGTTTCCACCATCAGCGTGCCGCCGCTCGACAACAGCGCCATGGATGGCTATGCGGTCCGCGCCGCTGATTTAAATTCAAGCGGTGATACGCGCTTGCCGGTGACGCAGCGCATTGCGGCAGGTTCAGTGGGAAGCGTATTGCTGCCACAGAGCGCGGCGCGGATTTTCACCGGTGCACCCATCCCCCCCGGCGCCGATGCGGTCGTGATGCAGGAAGACACAACCCAAGAGAATGATGTTGTGACCATTCAGCGTGCGGTGCCGTCCGGCAATAACATTCGCCGCGCTGGCGAAGATATCGCTCCCGGTAGCACCATTCTCCAAGCTGGCACCCGACTCGGACCGCAACACTTGGGCTTGGCCGCTTCAGTCGGTTTGGCGCGCTTGCCGGTGTATCGCAAGCTCAAAATCGCAACGTTTTTTACCGGTGACGAAATCGTCATGCCGGGGCAGCCGCTCGCACCGGGGCAAATCTACAATTCCAATCGCTTTACCTTGAACGGGCTATTGCATTCAATGGGATTCGATGTGGTGGATCTCGGCATCGTGCCGGATGATTTAGAGGCCACCGTCAGCGTGCTGGCGCGCGCGGCGAGCCAAGCCGATGTGATTCTCACCAGCGGCGGCGTGTCGGTGGGCGAGGAAGATCACGTCAAAGCCGCAGTCGAGCGCTTGGGAGAAATTGCGATGTGGCGTATTAGTATGAAGCCGGGCAAACCGCTGGCCTTCGGCCGTATTGAGAATGCCTCCTTCATCGGCCTGCCCGGCAATCCGGTCTCGGTCTTTGTCACCTTCTGCATTTTCGCCCGACCGTTCTTACTGCGCGCGCAGGGCGTGATGGATATCGCGCCGCGTGGCTTCTGGGTCGAGGCGGCATTCGATTGGCCCCGGCCTGATCGTCGGCGCGAATATCTGCGGGCGCGTCTGGTACGTGGGGAAGTGAATGCCACCCGCGTCGAGATTTATCCGCATCAAGGCTCGGGGGTGCTGACTTCCACCGTGTGGGGCGAAGGCTTGCTCGATGTACCGGCGGGCGCCACCATAGCCCGCGGCGACCGGGTATTTTTTATGCCTTTTTCCGAGTTGCTGGCATGAGCGTGACCATCTTATATTTTGCGCGACTGCGCGAGACGCTGGGGATAGCGCAGGAGAAAATTGAGTTGCCAGCCCATGCGGCCAGCGTGGCAGGGCTGCTCGACCATCTGCGTGCACGCGGCGAAGAATGGCACGCAGCGCTGGCGCCGACCCAGTCGTATCGCGTGGCGGTGAATCAAGACATGGCAGATATCACCACACCGGTGCGCGATGGCGACGAGGTGGCGATATTTCCACCAGTGACCGGCGGCTGATATGCCGGTGCGCGTGCAGGAAGCCGACTTCGATTTAAGCACCGAGATCAATGCATTCCGCGCCGGTCGGCCCGAGATCGGCGCCGTCGCCGTCTTTGTCGGGCTGGTGCGCGACGTGAACGTGGGCAGCGCTGTTTCCGGCCTCAGGCTCGAACATTATCCCGCCATGACGCAAAAAGCGCTTGAGGGCATCGTGGCGCAAGCCACGCAACGTTGGGAGATATTCGACGCGCTGGTGATTCATCGCGTCGGGCACCTGCAACCGATGGATCAAATTGTGCTGGTCGCCGTGGCGAGCGCGCATCGGGGTGAGGCATTCCATGCGTGCGAATTCATCATGGATTACCTTAAAACCCAAGCGCCGTTTTGGAAGCAAGAGCAAACGCCGGAGGGCGCACGTTGGGTCGAGGCGAAAGCGTCGGATGATTCCGCCGCCGCGCGCTGGAATAAAAAATGAAATCGCCCAGCATCCGTATCCTATTCGGCGCCGCAAGCTCGCTCGGCCCAGGCAAAATCGCGCTCTTGGAATCGATCAGCCGCATGGGCTCGATCTCCGGCGCGGCGCGCGAAATGGGCATGTCCTATCGCCGCGCCTGGCTGCTGGTGGAGGCGATGAATATGGCATTCACGCAACCCGTGGTGCTGGCAGTTACCGGCGGTAAGCGCGGCGGCGGAGCCGAAGTGACGGCTTTCGGTCTTTCCTTGCTGGAGCGCTATCGCAAGATTGAAGCCAAAGCCGCAGCGGCAGTGGTGGTTGATTTGAAGGCCTTGGCCAAGATGTTGGTGCAACGCGAATAGGCGGCCGCAGCCTATCAAGTTTTGCCGATATTTGCCGCTGTTATAAAGTTCAGGCCTTTGTTATTCTTAATCTATTCATGAGCTTCATCACAATCAAAGGATACACAATGCGCCCCATCACACTTAAGTTAATGGCTTTAATTTTGCTCGTATTTTCCGCCAGCGCGTTCGCAGGCGGCAAACATATGGTGATCTATACCTCGAAGGACGGTTTTGATACGGTCAAAAGCGCTGTTACCGAAGCGATTGCCGGTCAGGGTCTCGTGATCAACACCACTTCGCACATCGGCGAAATGCTGGAGCGTACCGGCCGTGACATGGGGGGGGCTAAGCAGGTGTTCGTGAAAGCGGAGTCAATCGAGTTTTGCAGCGCCACGGTGTCACGCAAGACCATGGAAGCCGACCCGCACAATATCGTATTTTGCCCTTACATCATTTCGATCTATGTTTTGCCAAATGAACCCAATAAGACCTATGTCTCGTATCGCAAGCCAGAACTGGTCGGCACGCGAGCATCGAAGGCATCGCTGAAGGAAGTCGAGAAGCTGTTGCGCTCGATTATTGAGGAAGCGCTGAATTAAACGACGCTCGCTACCATGAACCCGCTATCGATCATTATCACAGGCGTCGCGCTGGCCGCAATGGTCGGCGCGGTGGGTGTATTGCTCATCAATCGGCGCCAGGATAAACGGCGTGGTGCGGCGGAGGACGCGGTCGCGAAAGCGGCGCAGGATTATTTTGCGCGTTTTCAGATTCGCGCCCGCACTGCCGGCGCCCTATTGCCGGACGATAGCATGGTGTTGATGGTGGAGACACCGCCGCATAAGAAATTGCGTTTTTCTTACATCATCGAGCCACCGATCAAGAATTTCATCCGCGCACAAACTGGCATCGAAGTGGTGCGCATTTTCTGGCGCTTTCCGATTCCGCCGAAGCAAACCAGCGCACCAGACGTGAAATACGCCGATCCTGACACCATGCAACTTGATACGGCGCAGCCAAGCGTGGTTGCAACCGCCGCCCCGCCGCCCCTATCGAAGGAAGCGGATTTGGAGACGGACGATTATTTTCATCAGCATCAGACCTATCACATCGAAGAAGTGAGTTGGGAAAACTTCTCGACCGTCACCCAGAGTCCGGCTGAAGCAAGCACCGAAGACCCAAAGCCAACGGCCGCGAAAAAATAAACTCAGCAAACCGTTTAGCCGCGAATTAACGCGGATTTTCGCCAATTATTTTGCCAGGTTTTAATTTGCGTTAATTAGCGTTAATTCGCGGCTAAGAAAAGGTGTCCGCTTGAATCCCCTCGATCAATTCATCCTGTTTGCCGCCTCGCTTCTGGCGAATTGGTTTTCCGCGCTATCCGGCGGCGGCGCGGGCTTGATTCAATTTCCCATGTTGATTTTCCTCGGCTTGCCGTTCGGGGTCGCGCTGGCAACGCATAAGGTGGCGAGTGTCGCCTTGGGCTTAGGCGCGACGCTGCGCCATTGGAAAGAAAGCCACCTGGAGCGGCGCTTTTCGCTGATCATCTTGGGCGCCGGCTTGCCCGGTGTGATGCTCGGGGCCAGCCTGATTCTGCGCGTGCCGGAGCGCTGGGCGACTTTAGCGCTCGGCGTGCTGACGATGGCGCTAGGGATTTACTCGGTGCTGAAACCCAAGCTTGGAATGGAACACACACCGAAAAACCGCGAAGGGGTGGCCCTGGGTGTCGGTGTGGCGGGCTTGTTCGTGATTGGCGTGCTGAATGGTTCGATCACCTCCGGTACCGGGCTCTTTCTCACCATGTGGCTGATCCGTCATTTCGGCTTGGACTACAAACGCGCCGTGGCTTACACCTTAGTGCTGTGCGGCCTGTTCTGGAACGGCACCGGTGCGGTGATATTAGGTTTGC
>JAUXTZ010000016.1 GCA_030681095.1 Burkholderiales bacterium | reverse complement strand
CGATTCCGCCATATCGTAAGTCACCACGATGGAGGTGATGCCGAGCGCATCGTTCAAGCGTCGAATCAAATTAGCAATCACGCTTAAAGAGATGGGATCCAAGCCGGCGAACGGCTCGTCGTACATCACCAACATCGGGTCAAGCGCAATCGCGCGCGCCAGCGCCACTCGGCGCGACATGCCACCGGAAAGATCGTCGGTGCGAAAACCATGCACCCCGCGCAGCCCCACGGCATGCAGTTTCATCAACACCAAATCGCGAATCATGCTCTCGGATAAATTGGTGTGCTCGCGCATCGGAAAGGCCAAATTCTCGAACACCGACAAATCGCTGAATAGACCCCCGGCCTGGAACATCATGCCCATTTGGCGCCGCAGCTTGTACAAGGCTTCATCATCCAATTCATGCACGACTTTTCCATCAACTTTGACCGATCCCGATTTCGGCGTGAGCTGCCCGCCGATATGCCGCAACAAGGTCGTCTTACCGCAGCCACTCGCCCCCAAAATCGCGACCACTTTGCCGCGTGGAATGGCGAGGTTGATGCCCTTCAACACCGCGTTATGGTTATAGGAAAATTGAAGGTTATTGATTTCGACCAGGTTTTCTGCAGACAACTTTCACTCCTTCTTACAACGATCCGGATTATTTTGATTTTGAAGATCGCTAGCTTTGCCCATCCGGGGGGTGGCGTCAAGATAAGCCTAAACCGTAAGCTTCCAGCCCCACGCAAAATTTGTATCTATTTGATATTTATTAAGTATTAGATTATTCCAAGCCAATACTTGACTAGATAACTAGGTTAATGTCTAATAGTCATACGTTTTACTCAATTACTGCAACTGATCAGTCAGCTGCGCATTCGAATTAATTTCAATTTGTAGGAGTTTTAGCAATGTCTCTACCAGAACGTGATGGTGACGGTTATCTCACCGATATGAGCGAATGGACCGAAGAAATTGGCCGCGCCATGGCCGAGGCCGATGACTATGAGCTGACCGATGTAAAGTGGGATCACATCGTCAAAGCCCGCCAATATTTTGATGAATTCGGCAGCGTGCCGCCGATTCGCAAATTCGCGAAATACATCGAAGAAGATCAAAATGCACTGTTCAAAATTTGGATGACCGGCCCCATGAAGCCCATCACCAAATATGGTGGCCTACCCAAGCCCACCGGCTGCGTTTAAGCCCTTCCCCCAAAACGCCGGCACTCGCCGGCGTTTTTTATTGCGCTCACACACTCATGCTGCGCAGTAAAAACGCCTGCACCAAATCGCTCAGCTTCAGTTCGCCCACTTCTGCGAATTCATAGCGCACTCGCACCATCGGTTTGTTGATCGCGATCAGCGCGCCCAAATCGCATGGCGTCGCAGCCACCACCACGTCGACCTGCGCCGCGTTGATGGTTAGGCGCAGCGCCTCGAGTTGCGCCGGGCTGTAACCCAGCGCGGGCAGTACCGGCCCGATGTGGGGATAGGCGGTGTAGACCTGTTTAATCGCCGCCACCGCCGTCGAGCGCGGATCGACAATCAGCGCTGCGGCGGCTTTCGCGGCCAAGTAACCCGCGCCATACGGCATGCCGCCGTGAGTGATGGTGGGGCCGTCTTCCACCACCAGCACGCGCTTGCCGCGTAGCTGCTCGGGATCATCCAGACTGATGGGTAATGCGCCTTGCACCACGCTGGCATGGGGATTGATGCGCCGCGCCGTGTCGGTGACGCGCTGTATATCGGTCGCGCTGGCGGAATTCGTTTTTGACACCAGTACGATGTCGGCCATGCGCAACACTGCTTCGCCCGGATGATGCGTCGTCTCGTGCCCTGGGCGCAGCGGATCGACCAGCACGATTTGCAGATCGGGACGGATAAAGGAAAAGTCGTTGTTGCCGCCATCCCACAGCAATACATCCGCTTCAGTTTCGGCCTGCGCAACGATGCGCGCATAGTCCACGCCCGCATACACCACATTACCTAGCGCGAGATGCGGCTCATATTCCTCGCGCTCTTCCACCGTGCAGTGTGCAGCGTCCAAATCCGCACGGGTGGCGAAGCGCTGCACTGCTTGGCGCGCGAGATCGCCATAAGGCATGGGGTGGCGGATGATCGCCACGCGCAAGCCCTTATCTCGCAGCCAGCGCGACAACCAGCGTGTGGTGGGCGATTTGCCGCAGCCGGTGCGCACGGCGCACACGGCGATCACCGGCACATGCGCATCGAGCATGGTTTGATTCGGGCCCAGCAGCACAAAATCCGCGCCGCCGGCCAGCGCGATCGAGGCCGTGTGCATGACCCGGCTGTGCTCGATATCGCTGTAGGCGAAGATCACTTGATCGATGCACTCGCAGCCGAGCAGCGCGGGCAGTTCGGCTTCCTCCACAATCGGTATCCCTTGCGGATACAGCGGCCCCGCCAGCTCGGCCGGGTAGCGCCGCGCTGCGATGCCGGGAATTTGCGTCGCGGTGAAAGCGACCACGCATGTGGCGGAGTCATCGCGATACACCACATTGAAATTATGAAAATCGCGCCCGGCCGCGCCCATGATTACGATGCGGCGTGGTGGTGGATGATTTGGCATGGATTTCCTCGACAGCAAAGAAAAGAATAGCTTCAGGCTAGCCCGCTTTCAGTGCGCTAGCAACCGTGCTCATCCCGGCTGATGCATTCAAGTCGAAATAATCCGCGCGACCCAGCGCGCGCCCCATTGATGCAGGCTCAAACCCAAGGCGATGCAAGCGGTGCCGAGCCACACGCTGGCCGGCACCATCTCGTCATTCAGCCCATGGCCGAGCAGCAGCGCGATCACCGGCGTGATGAGCATGATCAGCGCCACCGAGCCGGCCTCCATGTGCTTGATCATGTAGTAGTACAGCGCAAAACCCAGCACCGATCCGAACACGCCCAGATACACGATCGCCGCACCGGCGCGCGCTGTGATC
>JAUXTZ010000007.1 GCA_030681095.1 Burkholderiales bacterium | reverse complement strand
GTGAGCCACATGGTGAGCGGATTGACCCAGGTGTTGAGCAGCATCAAGCCGATACCGCCGACGATGCCTGCGAATAGCAGGGTTTGCGGCGAAGTCACTTCACCGCGCGGCAGGGGGCGGGCGCGGGTGCGCGCCATGAGCGCGTCGAGTTTTTGCTCGATCAGGCAATTCACCGCGGCCGCTGCACCGGCCACCAACGCAATGCCGATGGTGGCGGCAAGCAAGATCCTTATCGGCACCATGCCCGGCGTGGCCAAGAACATGCCGATCACCGCGGTGAACACGATCAGCGATACCACGCGCGGCTTGGTCAACTGCAAAAATTGCTGGCAGCGAACGAGCCATTGATTATGTGCAAGCGTGTCCATATTTGAATTCCTAAATGAAGCGTTGAGCGTTAATTCCGCTTCAGCGCTTTGGTCAGTCTAAAGTTTAACATTACCAGCGTGATCAGCAGCAGCGCCGCCACGCCGTTGTGCGCGACGGCTACCGCTAGCGGCAGGCTGAACAGCACATTGGAAATACCCAGACCGATCTGCAGCAACAACACGAGCCAGATCACGGCGCCGAGTTTGGCGAGAGCGGGAATGCGCAGCATCTTAAATATCAGCACGCTGAGGAGCAGAAAAGTAATCAGCGCCCCCACCCGATGCGTCCAGTGAATCGCGGTGAGCGAGTTCAGCGATAGCAGCTCGCCTTGCGCGGTTTTGCCTAACTCGCGCGTGAAGTGGAAGGCATGATTGAAATCCATCGCCGGTATCCAAGCATCTTTGCAGGTGGGGAAATCAGCGCAGGCCAGCGCGGCGTAATTGGAACTGACCCAGCCGCCTAAAGCGATCTGCAAAAACACGACCACCAGCCCCGCCAGCGCCCAATTTTTCATGCGCATTGCGTCTTGGGTGCGCATCTCGGGGATATCGCGACTTTGGCGCTGGCCCAACCACACCAGCAGCGCCAGCGTAGTCACGCCGCCAAGTAAATGCAGGGTGACGATAACGGGTTTCAGCAGCAAGGTCACCGTCCACATGCCGAGCAGCCCCTGCAAAATCACCAGCACGATGAGGAAGGTGGGCAGCCCCACGCCTTGCATCAATTGGCTCCGCTTTATCCAGGCCATGACGCCGATAATGACGATGAGCAAACCCAGGGTGCTGGCGAAATAGCGATGCACCATTTCTTTCCAGGCCTTGTGCGCCGATACCGGACCGCCGGGCTGCGCCGTTTCCGCTTGCGCGATAGGCTCAGCGGCGTGTGCGGGCGAGAGCTTGCCATAGCAACCGGGCCAATCGGGGCAGCCGAGGCCCGCATCGGACAGCCGTACATAAGCACCCAACACGATGACCCCGAACGCCAGCCAAGCAGCAACGATAATCAGTTTTTTAAACATGGCTTATCCAATTTGAGAGTATTTGAGCAAGCGCTCAAGATCTTTATGCATGCGCTTCATATCCGGGTTCCCCGGCCAGCGCAGCATCAGATTCCCCAAGGGGTCGATTAAATAAATATGCTGTTTCACATTGGTTTGCCCCGGGGTCTGTGCAGTAAGTTGAGCAATCAGTGCACCCGAAGCGTCTTTCAGCAACAGCATGCTGTCGATCTTCTGCTTCAATACCGGGCTAGGCACTGCATCGTCCGTCACCAACCACAGCCTCAGCACGCGATCTTGTTCCTTGCCCTGCATCAATCGCACTTGGCGCATGGCATACAATTTTTGCTCGCACGCGGCGGCGCACCCCCCTGCGTCCACCTGCACCATCAGCCATTTGCCGCGCAATTCTTTCAATGTGATCTGCCCGCCCTCAAGCTTGGCAAAGCGTAATGTCTCCGGCAAGGGCTCAGGCTGGATCAGTTCGCCATAATTACCCACGGCGCCTTGCGGCTGCCACACGAAATACGCCAGATAAGAGGCAATCAGCGGGACCGCGAATACCGCCATCACCAAGAGCAATCTTCTTTTATTTTTGCTTGCGTCGTTTTGCATACATCACCCCATAAATCACGATTGTCGCGACGGCCAGTGCGAACCATTGAAAGGCGTAGCCCACATGCTTCTCGATTCCGACATCAGGTCGGTTCCAACGCCGCATCAAGCCATCTCCATTGTCATTCAACTGCGTGATCACCACCGGTTGCACCGGGTAGCGTAATAAATCGGCCATGCGTTGCATATTCAGGTTTTGCCACACCTTGCCCTCGACGGTTTGCGTCGAGAGCTCCAAATATTTATTGCTCGGCGGCACGGCGATGCCCTCGATCACTATCTTGCCTAGGGGGGTGCGTAT
Organism: Burkholderiales bacterium; assembly: GCA_030681095.1. GTDB lineage: Bacteria > Pseudomonadota > Gammaproteobacteria > Burkholderiales > Thiobacteraceae > RBG-16-58-11. Next base: position 1,539 of record JAUXTZ010000007.1, on the reverse strand, counting down.
CTCCGGCAACAGTGTGCGATCTACACCCCGTGCCACCCAACCGCGATCGACGAGCACATACCGTTCAGCGTTATCCATCTTTAACGGTGTTACCACGTGATATCCCGGCTTGCCATTCAGCACCCGATTATCCAGCAATATCTCATGCGCTGGATCGAATTGCCCTGCCACGCTCACCCGTCGAAAGCGAAACGTTTCGGCATCCACTAGTGATCCCGGCAAAGCGGCAGGCGCGGATTTTTCCTGCGCGTCATAGCGCGCTTGCAAATCACGTTTAAATTGCGCGCGATTCGTCTGCCAAATCCCGGCTGATGTGGCGAGCGCGACCACGACGAGTGCCGCGACGGTGGGCAGCCAAAAGGGGCGCTTGCGCTCAGTCATCGCGTCCATGGCGAGCAGTCCAGCTTTCCGCTACACTGCGCCGATTCCCGCTGCCGATTTCCTCGTCTGGAGCCATCATGTCATACACGCTATCCCGCATCATCATCATCATTTTTCTGCTGCTCATCGTCGGCAGTCTGGTTTCCGCACTCTACTATCTGGTTAAAGATAAAGGCGGCTCAGACCGCACCGTGAAAGCGCTCACGGTTCGCGTCTCGCTCTCCGTCACCCTATTCTTGCTGCTGATGGCAGGCTTCTACTTTGGGATTATTCCCGCGCGTCACTAAGCACGTCTAGGTATCGATTGTAAGGGCAACGACCCTATGCATTCGTACTTACCTCCCCCCTAAAAACAAAAATGGCGTCGCGATACTACCGCGACGCCAAAAACCCCTTTTTATTATTTGTTATTAGGAGCGTTCTCCTCCACCGCTTGTCGGGTGCTTAGAGCCAGTACACGAACACAAACAGGCCGAGCCAGACCACATCCACGAAGTGCCAATACCAGGACACGGCTTCGAATCCGAAGTGCGAATCGGGCTTGAAGTGGCCCTTCAGACAGCGCACCAAAATCACCGCCAGCATGATAGTGCCGATGGTTACGTGAAGACCGTGAAAACCCGTAAGCATGAAAAAGGTCGCACCATAAGCGCCGGAAGCCAGGGTCAGCCCGAGTTTGGTATAGGCCTCGTGATATTCGGTTGCTTGCAAATATAGGAACACCGCGCCCAAGACCACGGTCAGGGCCAGCCACAAATTAAGCTGGCCGCGATTGCCTTTCTTCAGCCCCCAGTGCGCGACGGTCAGCGTGACGCCAGAGGTCAGCAGGATCAAGGTATTGATCGCGGGCACGCCCCAGGCCGCCATGGGTGACAGTTGGCCCGGTGCGGCTTCGCTCATCGGCGCGATGATGGTCTGTCCCAAGGGACCGGTGCTGGGCCAAGCCGCCTTGAAGCCTTCCCACAGCACCGCGTTGGTGTCACCCTCGCCCAGCCAGGGCACCGACAACACGCGCATGTAGAACAAGGCGCCGAAGAAGGCGGCGAAGAACATCACTTCGGAGAAAATGAACCCGCTCAGGCCCCAGCGGAAGGAGCGATCTACTTGCTGATCGGACTTGCCCGACTCGGACTCGGCAATGACAGTACCGAACCAGCC
>JAUXTZ010000003.1 GCA_030681095.1 Burkholderiales bacterium | reverse complement strand
CCCAGGCCTGTGCAAAGGCTCGTCCTAGCGGATACTGCACCTTCACTTGCACATCAGGGGCTACGCCAATGCGGCCAATTTCTTTTCCAGCTTCTTGTTCGCGTTTAGGCGTGACTTCTAATTCAAGTGATCGTCCATCGCGCCCCACGTTCAATCGCACCGGTTTGTTTGGTTTGGCGCGAATTAGATCGGTGAAGCCATTCCAATCCGCGATGGGCTTTCCATCGATTGCGCGAATCACATCACCGGCTTGCAAGCCCGCCAGCGCAGCTGGCGAATCGGGTAACACCTTTCCCAGGCGCGCTGGTATGCGCTTGGCGGGCGCCAAGCCCAGCTTGGCCAGAAAATCTCGGTCCAGATCATTGCCTGTCACCCCATCCAGACTCAGCCGCTTCACACGCGTTTGATTCTGCATATTGCGTAAGGTCAGCTCCACTGCACCACCTTCGACGATTTTTTGCGCGAGACGCCAATTTACTTCTTCCCAAGTAGCGGTGGACATGCCATCAATTTGTTCAATCGTGTCCCAACGCTCGATGCCCGCAAGCAATGCCGCTGTGCCTGCAGTGGGCATCTCCAAAATCGCGCGATGGCCGGGCATACCCGACACGAATAGGCCCCAGTACAGCAGGATCGCCAGCAAAAAATTCGCCAAGGGCCCCGCCGCCACAATAAAAAACCGTTTCGCCAAGGACTGCCGGTTGAAGGCATAGGGCGACTCTTCCAGGGTCACTTGGTCGTCCTGCTCGCCCAGCATTTTGACGTAGCCGCCTAAAGGAATGCTGGCGACCACCCATTCCGTGCCGCCCGGGGTGAATTGCTTGAGCAGGAGCGGCTTGCCGAAGCCGACCGAGAAGCGCAGTACTTTCACGCCGCATAAGCGGGCAGCCAGATAATGTCCGTACTCGTGGAACACGATCAGCACCACGAGCGCCAGGAGAAAAGCGGCCACGGTCAACATGTTGCTTGGCTCCGCACGACTTGCTCCTGGGCGATTTGCCGTGCCGCGGCATCCGCCCCCAGTACTTGTTCCAGCGTCTCCACCGCGCCCAGGGGGATCGCGGCCAGCGTGTGCTCGATCACCGATGCAATCGCTTGAAACGGTAATTGCGCATCGAGGAAGGCGGCAACGGCGATTTCATTCGCGGCGTTGAGCACCGCTGGTGCAGTTCCGCCGGCGCGCAGGGCGGCATAGGCCAACTCGATGCAAGGAAAGCGGCGCGCATCCGGCGCCTCAAAATCAAGCCGAGCGACTTGAAATAAATCCAACGCCGACACCCCGCTCTCAATACGCTCGGGAAACCCCAGCGCATAGGCAATCGGCGTGCGCATATCGGGATTGCCGAGCTGTGCGATGACCGAGCCATCGATATATTCCACCATGGAGTGAATCACGCTTTGCGGATGAATCACGACTTGAATTTGATCGACCGGCGCGTTGAATAGCCAATGCGCCTCGATGACCTCGAGGCCTTTGTTCATCATGGTGGCGGAGTCGACCGAGATTTTGCGTCCCATCACCCAGTTCGGGTGCGCGCAAGCTTGCGTCGGCGTAACCTGTGCCAGCGCGTCGATTGGGATAGATCGGAATGGCCCGCCCGATGCAGTAAGCAGAATGCGCCGCACGCCCATCGCGCGCAAATCCCCATTGCCATCACGCGGTAAAGATTGAAAAATTGCGTTATGTTCGCTATCGATCGGTAGCAGGGTTGCGCCATGATCCTGCACGGCTTGCATAAAAATCTGGCCGGACATGACCAGGGCTTCTTTGTTTGCCAGCAACACCCGCTTGCCGGCACGCGCCGCCGCCAGCGCCGGCTTTAAGCCCGCCGCACCGACAATCGCCGCCATGACGGTATCCACGCCCGGTTCACTTGCGATTTGTTCCAGTGCAGCCAGGCCTTGCAGCACTTGTGTATCGATGCCGCTCAGTTTCAGCTTTGCCTGCAACTGTTCGGCTGCCGTCTCATCCAACAATACCGCATAGCGCGGCTGAAATTGTCGGCATTGCTCGTACAAACGTTCCCATTGTCGATTCGCGCTCAGGGCGTGCACGCGAAACCGCTGCGGATGGCGCGCAATCACATCCAGCGTGCTCATGCCGATCGAGCCGGTGGCGCCAAGCACGGTGATGCTCTGCACGTTCATGTCCCCAAACCGGAAAAGTAAATTAAAGCCATGGCTATCGGCAACACCGAGGTTTGGCTGTCGATTCGATCCAAAATCCCGCCATGCCCTGGAATTAAACTACCGCTATCTTTTACGCCCGCCACGCGCTTGAGGTGCGATTCGAATAAATCGCCGGTGATGCTGATTGCCACCAACAGCATGGCGACCAGACTCTGGCCCCACCATGACACTGCGGAAAAACGTGCCAATGTTTCCGGAGCAAATATTTGCCAGAGCCCTACATACAGTGTCGCCGCAACGAAGGCGCCGACCACACCTTCCCAGGTTTTGCCCGGACTAATGCGCGGCGCGAGCTTATGTTTGCCCCATTGTCGACCGGTGAAATAGGCCGCGATGTCGGCCGCCCAAACTAAGCCCATGAGGAACAGTAACAACAAAGCATTGATGTCACGTAACAGGACGAAGGCGAACCAAGTTGGCAGCAGCACGATCATGCCGATAAGGAGTAAAAAACCACGATGTCGGATTGTCCAATGCTGGATCAGCCACATCGGCGCAAGGACAAACCAAAACAGCAGTGCGACCAGCCATAAGCCCTGCATCATGCGTGCCCCGGAAACAATATAGAACGCTGCTATCGCACCGCCTACGAGCAATACATACAGCCCACGGAGTAGACCTGACAAGCCGCAGAGTCGCGCCCATTCCCAGGCGGCGCCAAGCGCAATCGCGCCCATCAAAAAGGCCCACGCAGGGGGAGGAAGATAAAACAGCGCCACCAAAAAAGCGAGGATCAACACCAACGCCGCCCCCACGCGTTGTTTAAGCATTTTCCATCAACCTAGAAACGGTGGTTGGACGCGCCCGATGGCGCGTTCGGGCGGAGTGTTTGGCGCGAAGCGATGACGCTGCAGGCCGGGGCCTGCAAGGAGGAGCGACAAAGCGAAACGCCCGAACGGACGTGTCAGCGGGCGCGTAGCGTGCTCTCCCAAGTAGCGAAGTCTGTCGAGATAGGGGGAAATTTTATTCACGCGGCTTTCCAGAGGGTGGTAAGCGGTCAACTGCCGTTTCTGGGTTTAACTGTTCACTGGTGCGGCCGAAGCGACGCTCGCGGTTTTGATAAGAATCGATAGCAGCCTGCAGCGACTTCGTATCGAAATCGGGCCAAAGCGTGTCGGTGAAATACAACTCGGAATAAGCAAGTTGCCACAGCAGAAAGTTGCTGATGCGCTGTTCGCCGCCGGTGCGGATGAATAAATCCGGCTCCGGCGCGTAAGCCATGGACAGGAAAGGTGCGAGGTCTTCCTCACTAAAACCCTGCGCCAGTTCCGGGCGCTCGGCCAATAAGCGGTTGGCCGCTTGCAGAATATCCCAGAGGCCGCCGTAATTTGCGGCGATAGTGAGCGTGAGGCGTGGATTGTCCGCGGTCAAGGCTTCGCCGTCGCGAATCAGTTGCTGTAAGCGCGGCTCGAACGGGCTCAGATCGCCGATCACTTTGAAGCGGATTTCATTCTCATGCAGCTTGATGACTTCGCGTTCCAAGGCCATGACGAAGAGCTGCATCAAAAGCGATACTTCCTCTTGCGGACGGCGCCAGTTTTCGCTGGAAAATGCGAACAAGGTCAGATACTCGACCCCCATATCAACGCAGGAACGAATCACGTCGCGCACCGCTTCCACGCCGCGCCGATGGCCTTCGATGCGTGGCAGTAGCCGGCGCTTGGCCCAGCGCCCATTGCCATCCATGATAATCGCGATGTGTTTGGGAATGTCGCGCGCCTCGGGAACGGTGCGCGTGGAGCTTTTAAAAAAGGCCACGAAGGATCGTTCGGAAAAGCCGGCCTAGATGGCCAACAATTCCGCTTCCTTGGTCTGAAGCATCTTGTCGATCTCAGCCACGAAGCGGTCGGTGAGCTTTTGTACTTCTTCTTGTGCGCGGCGCTCATCGTCCTCGCTCACGGTTTTCTGCTTGAGCAGCTCTTTCAAGGCTGTATTGGCATCGCGCCGCACATTACGCACCGCGATTTTGGCATCCTCCCCTTCGCTTTTCACCACCTTGGTCAAATCGCGACGCCGCTCTTCCGTCAGCGCCGGCATCGGCACGCGAATCAAGTCACCCTGCGAAGCCGGGTTCAGCCCCAGGTCGGAATCCCGAATCGCCTTTTCTATCGCACCCACTAATTTCTTCTCCCAGGGTGAAACTCCTAGGGTGCGCGCATCCACCACCGTAACATTCGCCACTTGCGCGATCGGCACCATGCTGCCGTAGTAATCGACCATCACATGATCCAACAGGCCGGCATGCGCACGGCCGGTGCGGATCTTCCCGAGGTCGTTTTTCAGCGCGTCGACCGACTTTTGCATTTTTTGTTCGGCAGTATTTTTGACTTCTTGCGTGGTGCTCATTGCCAACCTCCTAGGAAACCGTCACTAGCGTACCTTCATCCTCGCCCAGCACGAAACGTTGAAGCGCACCGTCCTTGAAGATACTTAACACACAAATCGGCAGATTTTGCTCACGGCAAAGCGCGAAGGCGGTCGCGTCCATTACCTTCAAATTGCGGTTGATCGCCTCATCGAACGTCAAATGCGTGAAGCGCGTTGCCGCCGGATTTTTCTTCGGGTCATCGGTGTAAATACCGTCCACCTTGGTCGCCTTGACCACGATGTCCACATTCATTTCCATGCCGCGCAGCGACGCGGCGGTATCGGTGGTAAAAAACGGATTGCCGGTGCCGGCGCCGAAAATCACCACCTTGCCCTCTTCCAGATAGCGCAAGGCCTTGCCGCGAATATAGGGTTCGGCCACTTGTTCGATGGTCAGCGCCGATTGCACCCGGCTCACCAAGCCAATGCGGCGCATCGCGTCTTGCAAGGCCAGCGCATTCATCACCGTGGCCAGCATGCCCATGTAGTCGGCGGTGGCGCGATCCATGCCGGCAGCACCCGGCGCCACACCGCGAAAAATATTGCCGCCCCCGATCACCACTGCCACTTGCACGCCCAACTTCACCACCGCCGCCACCTCGGCCACCATGCGATCGATGGTAGCGCGGTCGATGCCGTAAGCGCCATCGCCCATCAGCGCTTCGCCGCTGAGCTTCAGCAGAATGCGCTTGTATTTCAGCTGCGCCATGCGATTAAACTTGGCCTGCTGCAGCGACTTCTGCCGCGAAATCGACGACTTTTTTCTCGATGCCCTCACCTACGATGAACATCTGGAAAGTGTTGACTTGGGCATTCTTGGACGCGAGTAGCTTCTCCACCGTCAGCTTGTCGTCCTTCACAAACGGCTGACCATGCAGTGTGATTTCGGACAGAAACTTATTGACGCTGCCTTCCACGATCTTATCCAGGAGGTTGGCCGGCTTGCCGGATTCCAATGCGCGCGCCTTGGCGATGTCGCGTTCGCGCTCAATTAATTCCACGGCGACTTGGTCTCTGGAAATAGCCACCGGTTTGGACGCCGCGATATGCATTGCCAGATCCTTGCCCAACGACTCGTCACCGCCCTGCAGATCCACCATCACACCAATCTTGTTGCCGTGCAGGTAAACCGATAAGCGGCCCGACGTGTCGAAGCGCGCCATGCGGCGCAGCGTCATATTTTCGCCCAGCTTCATCACCAGCGCCTTGCGCGCCTCTTCCACGGTTTGGCCGGAAGCCAGCTTCAGATTGGACAACGCTTCGAGGTCGGACGGGTTGTGATCCGCGACTAGTTTCGCGGTTTCCTTGGCCAAGGCGGCGAATTCATCGTTCTTCGCCACAAAGTCGGTCTCGCAGTTCAATTCGACCAGCGCACCCAGTTTGTCATCGGCGCTGATAAAACTGCCGATCACGCCTTCGGCTGCAATGCGGCTGGCGGCCTTGTTCGCCGTGGCGCCACTCTTGATGCGCATCAAATCTTCGGCATATTTCATGTCGCCGTCGGCTTCCGCCAAGGCTTTTTTGCATTCCATCATGCCGAGCCCGGTACGCTCGCGCAGTTCTTTCACCATGCTCGCGGTGATTTCTGCCATGTCTAGCTCCTTAA
>JAUXTZ010000002.1 GCA_030681095.1 Burkholderiales bacterium | reverse complement strand
CAATCTGATGGAGGTTGTCGCCTGCGCGCCAACGCTCCCACATCAGCGCCTTCTGACTTTCCGGGTAATAAATCCTTGGTCTTTGCTTCATCTGCAACACTCCTTCTGCTTATGCAGTTTCTAGTGTGTTGCATCCACCGGTTGAATCCAAGGGCGAGATCAGAAGTTGAGACTGTCAGTCTCTGTCAATAAAGTTAAAACTGCTACGCATCAATAGATGCGTGGCGCGCGCAATTTTTCTTGCGCCAGCGCGCGGTAAAACCCCAGCCGGCGCGGATGGATTGCGCCGCTCTTCGCCGCTTCGTCCAGCGCACAGCCCGGCTCCACCAAATGCAGGCAATTGCTGAAGCGGCAGTGTCCGAGATAAGGGCGGAATTCTATGAAAGTTTGCGCGATGTCTTCCACCTTTAAATGATGCAGGCCGAATTCCTGTAAGCCGGGCGAGTCGATGATGTGGCTGTCGGCATCCAGATGGTAGAGCAGGGCGTGGGTCGTGGTGTGTTTGCCGGAATCCAGTGCAGTGGAGACTTCGCCTTCGCGTGCACGCGCTTCCGGCAGCAGCGCGTTGATCAGGGTGGATTTGCCCATGCCGGATTGGCCGACCAGCACGCTGGTCATCCCCAGCAGATGCGCCTTGAGTGGCGCGACAGCTTGTCGCGCGCATAGCGGCAGCAGCGGGTAACCGAGGGTTTCGTATAGCGCGAGGGTGTTGCGCGCCGCGGCGGTTTCCGGCAAGTCGGTTTTGTTCAGCACAATCAGCGCGCGAATGCCGACGGATTCGGCGGCGATCAGGCAGCGGTTGATGAGTTCTTCGTAGAAGCTCGGCACCGCTGCGACCACGATCACAATTTGATCGACATTGGCAGCAATAATTTTTTCGCGGTAGAGATCGGAGCGATAGAGCAGCGAGGTTCTGGGCGCGATGCGCTCGATCACGCCTTGATCGGGTGAAGTGAGCGCGATCTCCACGTGATCGCCGCAAGCCACGCCAGTTTTCTTGCCGCGCGTGACGCAGGTGATGCGGCGTTGATCGTCAAGCTCGGCGATGAAGTGCTTGCCGTGGGCGGCGACAACGAGGCCGGTGAGATTGCCGACGTGTGGCGAGGGTAACTTAGCCACGAAACGGTGTGGGGAGGAAAAAGCAATAGACAGGATTAACAGGATTTTTCAGGATTAACATGATGAATCCTGAAAAATCCTGTTAATCCTGTCTATTAGGTTTTTATACTTATAAGTCAAACAACGCATCAATTTTCGCTGCGCAGATGAAGTCATTCTCAGACAGCCCGCCGATCGCATGCGTGATATAGCGCACGCGGCAGTGGCTGTAGCCGACTTCGATATCCGGGTGATGGTCTTCGCGGTGCGAAACCCAGGCTGCGGCGTTCACGAACGCCATGGTCTCGTAGTAGTTCTTGAATGAAAAAGTTTTGGCGAGTTCGCCGTTCACGATTTTCCAGCCGCTCAGTTGGGCGAGATTCGCTTGAACTTCCGCCTCGGCAAGCGGCGGTACGCCGCCTTCGCAGGGCTTGCATTTGCCTTTGGAGAGATCGCAGACAGTCATGGCCGATACTCCTTATTTGAATTTGTAATAGGTATTGTTGAGGTAAGCGGCGACATGGAGCTCGTCTTCCGGGAACCATCCCGCGCCGGTGTTGGCGTTGCAGCCGGAGATGCGCGCTGCAAGCTGGTTAGCGGTTTTGACTTTGCGATCCGCGCGCGTATAGACGCCGGAGCCATCGCCTTTGAACAGCGAGACATGGCAGGCTTGGCATTGCTTGTCCGCAAGCGCCTTGCCTTTGTTGGCGTCGCCTTTATCAAAAGGCGTGGCGTATGCAAGATTGAAACCGATGAATGCGAGAAGGACGAATAAAGCGCGCATGGTGAACCTCCTGGTTAACTTGCCGTTTGCAGGCGCGCGATGCGGATGCCAGCGGGCGGGTGAGAATCGTAAAATGCAGAATGCAATGGATCAGGGGTGAGTGTTGCGGCATTGTCCTCGTACATTTTCACCAGCGCGTGGATCAGCGCCGGGGCGCTCGATGTTTGCGCCGCGTATTGATCTGCCTCGAATTCATGTTTGCGCGACAAGCGTGCGGACAGCGGATGCAATAGGAAAGTAAAGACCGGGCTCACCAGCATGAATAACAGCAAGGCGGTTGCCGGGGTCTGAGTGGTGACACCCAAACCGGCATAAAACCAGCTCGCTTGCATCAGATAGGCCAGCACCCACAAGCCAACCAAGCTTGCGCCGAACAGCCAAGCCATGCGCTTCATGATATGGCGGCGCTTGAAGTGGCCGAGCTCATGCGCCAAGACCGCTTCGATTTCATCACCGTTCAGATTTTTGAGCAGGGTGTCGAAAAACACGATGCGTTTGGTTTTGCCGAAGCCGCTGAAGTAAGCGTTGCCATGTGAGCTGCGCTTGGAGCCATCCATCACGAACAAGCCGCTGGCGTGAAACCCACATTTTTCCAACAGCGCTTCAATGCGCGTTTTGAGCGTGATATCTTCGAGCGGTGTGAATTTATTGAACAGCGGCGCGATGAAGGTCGGATACACCGCAATGATCAGCAAATTGAAACTGACCCACGCCAACCATACATAGAGCCACCAATATTCGCCCATCGTGCCCATGAGCCACAATACGCCCAGCACCAGCGGCACGCCCAAGGCCAAGCCCAGCGCGGCTTGTTTGGCGAGATCAAGCACGAATAGTCTGGGCGTTAATTTATTGAATCCAAATTTGGCTTCAAGTCCAAACGCGCGGTATAAGCTGAGCGGAATTTCCAACGCGCTCATCAAAATCAGGGTGCTGAGCAGTAGCGCCGTGCCTTCCAGTAAAGAGGAATCGAATACGCCCTGCCATGCTTGCGTCAGCCATTCGATGCCGCCGCCCAGGGTGAAGGCGAGCAGTACGATGGTGTCTAGTGCGATGTGTATGAACGAAAGCCGGGTCTTGGCGACAGTGTAGTCGGCAGCCTTTTGATGCGCCTCCAGGCCGATTTTGTCGCTGAAAGCGGCGGGAACCTGAGGCTTATGCGTTAAAATGTGCGAGATGTGCCGGCGTGCAAGCCAAAATTGCAAAGTCGTGGCCAGTGCCAAGGCAGCGAGAAAAACCAGCGTAAAAAAAAGCGTAAAAGTTTGCATGCAGGTAGGGTTAAATTCGATAAAAATGGGAAAACATTATGGCACAAGCGCCGGACAATAATCATCTAGTATGGATTGACATGGAAATGAGCGGGTTGTTCCCCGATACCGACCGCGTGCTGGAAGTGGCGCTGGTGGTGACGGATGCGGAGCTGAATACAATCGCCGAATCGCCAGCCTTGGTGGTGCATCAGGCGGATAGCGTGCTGGAGGGGATGGACGCTTGGAATACATCCACCCATGGCCGTTCCGGTCTGATCGACAAAGTGCGCGCTTCCACCTTGACCGAAGCTGAAGTGGGCGCGCAGATGATCGCCTTTTTGGAGCCCTTGGTGGGCAAGGGCAAGTCGCCGATGTGCGGCAACTCGATCTGCCAGGATCGGCGTTTTCTCGCGCGCCACATCCCCGATCTGGAAGCGTATTTTCATTACCGCAACCTCGACGTGTCCACTTTCAAGGAATTGGTGAAACGCTGGAAGCCGGAGATCGCGAGCGGCGTGAACAAGGAAGGCAAGCACACCGCGCTCGCGGATATTTACGAATCAATTGAAGAGCTGAAGTATTACCGTGAGCATTTCATTAAAGTGTAAAGCGTATGTCCGAAGATAATCCTTATCGTAGTTCAGGTCGGACCATG
>JAUXTZ010000409.1 GCA_030681095.1 Burkholderiales bacterium | reverse complement strand
GCAGTCCGCGCGGCAGCTTCGGTCGCTCGATTTGCAGCGAAGGATCGGCTTGAATTTTGCCTTGGCGCAGCGTGTATTGATAAAACCGCCGCACGCTGGAGAGCAACCGACCGGTGCTGCTGGCTTTCATGCGCGGCGCGTGTTGCGCCAGAAATTCCAGCAGATCGACATGGGTCGCGCTGTATAAAGTACTACCCCGAGACGCTAGCCAGGCAGCCAGTTTCGCCACATCGCGCCGATAACTGAGCAAGGTGTTTTTCGATAAGCCTTCCTCCAACCACAAGGCATCGCTGAATTCATCGAGCAGCGCTTCCACCGTGCCGCTCTCCGCAATGCGCTTAGCGCTGGTAACCCTCATGGCGTAGCAGCCAGTCCTTGATTGCAAGCGGCGCGCCACTGGCATGATGCATGAATCCGCCGGCGCCGTTTTTTGCCACCACGCGATGGCAAGGGATGATGAGAGGAAGGGGATTGGATCCACACGCCTGCCCCACGGCGCGCGGGCTGGAACCCAATTGCTGCGCAAGCGCGCCGTAGGTCGTGGCTTGGCCGCACGGAATTGCGCTCATGGCTTGCCACACTTTCATTTGATGCAGGGTGCCGGATTGCCGCAGCGGCAGATCAAACTGAAAATCGGCGTCGTGCAAATAGGCCTCAATTTGCACACAGACTTGACGCGTCAGCGCATCGCTCGGAGCCAGGGTGGCTTCACCGCGCGGCAAAAAATCGATGCCAGCCAGCCTGCCTTCTTCCATAAGGAAGCCCAGCACCGCGAACGGCGTCAGGTATTTCGCAGCATAGCGGCCTGCCGGTTTCATTTTTTTCGTTTGCCCAGTTTCGCTGGCGGGGCCTTTTTCGTTGGCTCCTTTTGCGAAATGGCACTACGGTAAAACTGTACGGCGTCATCCTTGAATCCAACGCGTTCCAACATAGCCACAGCGCGCTGCAAAGCCTGCGTCGCCAATAAATCGGGGGCGCGCAGATCACTCTTCAACACCGCTTGCGCATAAAAATCCGCCGCACCGATAGCATCTTGGCGCGCTTCCAATATCCGGCCAGCGCTGAAATACAGCTTGCGCGCCGCCGGCTGCGGCAGGCCATCGGCAGCCCGCGCGATGAGGCGTTGCAACTGTGCAATGGAAACTTTCTCGCCCCAAGGTGCGGCATTGAACAGCCGCACCGCAGCCTCCTCCAATGGTGCATTCAATAACGCGGCATAGAGCCGGCTGAGCGCAGTCTCGCGTACACCGATACTCACGCCATGCTGTGCGACATAAGCGAAAAGCGAACGCGCACCAAGCGCATCGCTGGTCTCGGTGCGCAAGGCCAGCTCCAGCCATGACGCATCGTCGCCTTGCAATAACTGTGCACGATTGCCCAGGGTTTGCGCTTCTTTCAGATAGGCGCGCCATAATTGCGCTTCCGTCTGCTCGGCCGTAGCGGGGAGGCCCAATAGCTGCTCCAACGCGCCAACCTGCATCCGATTGTCTTTCAACATATCAGCGCCATCGGCAATCAAGGTGGCATAGGCCGTGGCAGTAGGCTGTTTTTGCAGCGCCGCGCGCGCTTGTGCGATGGCCGCATCCGGTGCGATCAAACCCACCTTCATTAGCAACGCTAGGGTCGCGGGACTCGTGGGATCAAGCTCGGCCAGCCAAGTCATGGCTTCGGTCGCACGCTCTTCGCGCAGCAGCCCTTGGGCGAATTCCGCCGCCACTTCCTTCGGCAGCGGTTGAAAATCTTGCTGGTAACGCAGCATGGCGCGGTAGGCTTCATCGGCCTTATGCTCAATCAGATAGGAGCGAATCACTAAGCGCCGTGCCCATTGATGATCGGCGGGGTTGAGCTCGAATCGCCAAATCAGTTGCGCCAACAAGGCGCGCGCCGCAACGCCTTGCTGCAATTCAAGGTGCGCCCACGCAGCGTGGCCCAGCGTTTTTTGTTGAAATTCACGCGGCGCATTTTGGGGATAGTGCTTAGCACGTTCGATGATTTCGGCCGGACGATGCGTATCGGAGAGCAGTGTCAAACGCAGCGATTCCCAATCGTACCAGCCCGCTATCTCGGATTTTTCCGGCTGCTCGCGCACCACACGCGCGTATGCCAATTGCGGCGCCCCGGCTTGATACAGCTGCTGCGCAACAGACAGGGAATCCGCTGCAGAGGCGGCGCAAGCGAGGGTGAGCAGGGTCAATAAAACCAGGGCGCGCATGGTGCTATTCTACCCGCCAAAAAACAAAACGGGCGACACCAGGTCGCCCGTTTTATGTTGCGGTAAGCCGGACTTACTGCGCGGCGACTGCTTTGCGCGCGGTGAGCTTTTCTTTAATACGTGCCGACTTGCCGGAACGTTGACGCAGATAATAGAGCTTGGCGCGGGCCACGTCGCCCTTGCGTTTCACTTCAATGCTGGCGACTAAAGGCGAATAGGTTTGGAAAGTACGTTCCACGCCTTCGCCAGAAGAAATTTTACGCACCATGAAGGCAGAATTCAGGCCCCGGTTGCGCTTGGCGATGACGACACCTTCGAAAGCCTGCAAGCGCTCACGGGTACCCTCCTTCACTTTCACTTGCACCACGACGGTATCGCCCGGCGCGAAAGTGGGGATGGTCTTGCCCAGACGGGCGATTTCTTCGTTTTCAAGCTGTTGAATCAGGTTCATGGTGATACTCCTATTTCCGTCGTACCGTATCAAAACGGCTCAATCAAATTCTTGCTCGCGTTTTACTTCTTCTAACAAGCGCGCTTCCTCTTTGGATAGCGTGCGGTGTTCCAACAACTCCGGGCGCCGTGCCCAGGTTCGCGTTAACGCTTGTTTTAAGCGCCACTTGCGAATTTCTTCATGGTGCCCCGACATCAACACCGGCGGCACCGGCATGCCTTCGTACACTTCAGGCCGCGTGTAATGCGGCGTATCGAGCAAGCCGTTTACAAACGAATCTTCGACCGCTGAATCCGCATCGCCCAAGGCACCGGGCAAATGGCGCACGATCGCGTCGATCACCACCATCGCCGCCAATTCACCACCTGACAGCACATAATCGCCGATGGAGAGTTCCTCATCCACCTGACGCTGAATTAATCGTTCATCCACGCCTTCGTAGCGCCCCGCCAAAAATATTAATCCTGGCTCAGTAGTCAATTCCATCACCACGCTGTGGTTCAGGGTTCGACCTTGCGGCGAAAGGTACACTACCTTAGGCCTAGCCACGCCAACTTGGCGCTGCGCGGTTTTAGCGGCTTCGAGCGCTTTTTCCAGCGGCTCCACCAACATCACCATCCCG
>JAUXTZ010000408.1 GCA_030681095.1 Burkholderiales bacterium | reverse complement strand
AGCAAGAAGTCAAAAACGCCGTGGAGCAAGTGAACAAGGCAGTCACCAACCGCTTCGACTTCAAAGGCTCGGATGCACGTGTGGAGCAAGCGGAATTTGTGCTAACTCTATTTGCCGACGACGACTTCAAACTCGACCAAGTACAAGAAGTCCTCAACGCCAAGCTGATCAAACGCGGCGTGGATATCAAATGCATGGAAATCGGCAAATCCGAAAAAGTCAGCGGCAACAAAGTAAAGCGCAGCGCCACCATCAAAACCGGCGTCGAATCCGACCTCGCCAAAAAAATCGTCAAACTGCTCAAAGACAGCAAGATGAAAGTCCAAGCCAGCATCCAAGGCGATACCGTGCGCGTCTCCGGCGCGAAACGCGATGTGCTGCAAGATGCGATTGCCCTGGTCAAAAAATCGATTACCGACTTTCCCTTACAGTTCGGAAATTTCCGCGACTAATAAATCAATGATCTAGTAGCTGACTAAGCTATTGAGCATCACATATCTCACGACCATTTTACGAAACGTTGGTGTCTCACTGGTTTTGACTTGGTTTTCGGGGCCCCTTGCTGTGCCGCCCAGTAGCGCAGCCAAGACATGGAATTCGGCGAGGACTGTCTGAGCGCGTGTCTGCGCAGCGGATCGCGCGAGTTCCGCAGCCGCCCGGCATGGCGAGCAACGCAGGGAACTCCCGAAGGGAGCGGTGCAGGGGGTGTCTTTCTTTTTGGTTCCTTTTTCTTGGACAAGCAAGAAAAAGGAACTGCCCCGCCGGGGCATGACCGGCCCTAAAATAAAATACGCGTAGCGCACGATAAAGAAACGCCAGTCACTATTTATGTAAAGCTCAAAGTGTGGGGTGACCCCGCGAATGCCAAAAGGGCACACCCTTCATGCACCCGATCTCCCCCCTAAATAGCCGTGCTTCACTTCTTGCAAACCAAATAATGCCGTCCAACCAATCGGCATGCGCCTACTCAATGCAAATGCTATAGTGCTTTAGCCTAATTTTGCCGCTACCTGAATTCGACTAACGCGGAAAATATTTAACAGCCTACACAAAAACGCATTTCCGACTAAAGGAGTGACCGTGAGCTTAAGCACCGAAGAGTACCTTAGTGAAATTTGTAAGAAGCAAGAGCGAATAATCAGCCGCCTTGAGTATCTTTGTTGGTTTACATCAGCTATCGCACTAGTTCTATTCGGGGCTAGATGGGGTTGGTGGCATTTGTAATGTCTAGTCATATTTTGGCATCAACCCCTAACAAGTCGGTCGAGAGGGTCGCTCCGCCTGCAAGCAGGCTCCGCGCCCCTCACCTCGCATGTTGTACCTCACAACAGTCGCACCGATGACCACATGAAATCAATTCTCTTCGGGCTTGGCGTTGCAATCGTTGCAGTCGCTGCAGCCATCGCTGCGTCTTCAGCAACTTGGGTGTTTTGGGACGCCTGGAAGGCTACAGATCTTGAAGCTTTCCGCGCTCTTGTAGGAGCCTTCGCTGGCGCGTTTTTCGCGTATTTGTTTGTCCGCTTCGGTGACGCAATGAAGAAGGTGTACGACCGGAAAGAAAAGAACCATACATCCCTGGTCCGTCTCCAACACTATTTCAATGATTGCCTGAACACCACAAGTGATAACCTCTACATAGCAAGCGATTGCATCGGTGTGTTCACCGACGCTCGATTGACTTCCGGCAATCATCCAATCTATATGAACGTCTTCCATCAGTACCAGATCGATATGGAGCTAATGATCGGACTGACGAATCTCGATCTCATTAACGAGATGGCTTCGTTGAATGCAGGTCTCAAGAAAATGAACGAATCGTTGGCCACCATAGATCGGGCGTACGGTCAGATTCGTGATGCCTATATCTCAAAGACCATCTCCGAGAGTGACTACTTGGAAAATGCGCGGCGAACTCGCGATCGATGTGTTCAAGTTAGGCCATTCCTTACTCAAACGCATGACGATCTTGTTCGCCTATTTGCAGTCGCCAAACTCCTTATGAAGAACCCGCCGTTCTTTGTCCGGGTAACGCAGGCTCTGGTTCGTACCAAATACCCGAAGGGATTCGAGGCGCTACTTGAGCGTGAGACAACCGAGGTCAAGGCAGGCATGGAGGCTATTGCTAAGGCAAGCGAACAACGTATTCGTGAAGCCGAAGCCAGTGCGGCCCAACCCATCATTCCACCGGGCGCTGCGCGATGAATTCAAACGTTGGACATCATAGATAATGTACGAACACATTAGTTCTCGTACTTCGGAATACCCCGAATGCCGTCCGGCGCATTCCGTCGCGTGATCCTTGTAGGGCGCTTCGCCGTCAAGATTCCGCGCTTTCACAATGCCTTGTCGGGACTACGGTGCAATCGATGGGAACGTGAGATGTGGCGTACTTGGCGACCAATCTTCGGCTGGGAAAATCTGTGTCCGATAAAGTTCGCCGACCCGCTGGGCATATTTGTAGTTATGGCACGAGCCGCGCAGCCAATCACGTTCGCGGACGTCGTGGCAGCAACACCGGACTATTACCCAGATATAACATCAGAAGCCAAACCTGAAGACTTTGGCCGCGTGGGCACCCGGGTTTTCGCGCTTGACTATGGATTGCCAGATGCCGATATGGTAGCCCAGCGCCGCGCATACTACATGAGTAGGGCACCACATGCAGGTTGACGCCCAACAATGCGATGCAGCGGTCTATTTCACAGCGTGTTTCGCTCGCTGTTCAACGGCCGCTGATCGTCATCGTTGCCCCCAATCAAGAAGACTCCTGAGTTCAATATGCTTTCCAGACGCAGCCTGATCAAGACATTCAGCGCCCTCCCCTTTATTGCCTGCCTACCAAGCATTGGTAACGCTGCAAACATTGCCAACTTCTCAAAGCTGAAAGAAGGATACGCACAGCGTCTGAAGAAAATCCTGGCCGCTGGCGAATTGCCTTACATCGACATAGAGAGTTCCTGCAATTCCACGAAGCTCGATATGGATTTTGTTGCGAAGAGCATGGACCAGCTTAACATCGGGCTGATGGCGCTTTCTGCCGATATCGGTAAAGGTCAGTTCAAGCAGGGGGTTCGTTTCGATCACTTGTCGGAACGATTGCTCGCCCAATATCCGGACCGTTTCATCCCTGTCGGCAATGGCGGGCAAGCCCCCGCCTTTTCTGAAACGCCGGATGAATTCCTCGACGCGCATGAAGCCGCCGCGAGGGCAAAGCAAATCATGCTGCTGGGTGAATTTGAATTTCGCCACTACCCTTCGCCTCGGCAGGCAAAACGCGGCGAGATGGATCGCGATGTCAACTTACCGATTGACGGCCCAATCGGTCATCGCGTGTTCAGCCTGTCTGAAAAAACCGGCATGGCTTTCCAGATTCATTACGAAATAGAAGATGTGCTATTGGCGCCCCTGGAAAACATGCTGGAAAAGTATCCAAAGGCCAAGGTGATCTGGTGCCACCTCGCCCAAATACGCTATATCGAACGCGCTTCCCGCTACTCGCCCGCGTATGTCGATACCTTAATCAAACGCTTCCCGAATTTGTTTTTCGATACCGCGTTTGGTGATGCGGGTTCGATCTACCCGCTCAGTAACCAACGGCATTCGCGCGCGTGGGCAAACGATAGTAGCCTTAAGCCTGAATGGCGCGATCTGATTGCGGCTTATCCAAAACGATTTTTGTCCGCCCTGGATCTGGGAGGAGACCGCCTTTACCGCATCGCTGAATATGATCAGAACCATCGGAATTTTTTGCAGCGCCTGCCGGTCGAAACCCGGCATCAAGTTGCCTATCGGAGCGCGTGGTCATTATTATTTGGCGAAGAGTTCGCCTGAGCAGACCAAGCAAACGCATCAATAAGCTGCACTGACGCGATAGCCTTTCTGCGTCAATATTTTAAACACCCTGCCCCCTACTGTAGCGCCGGCATCCCTGCCGGCATACGGGTTGGGATTAATCTGGCTGGGTTTTGTAGCGCAAGCATCTTGCTTGCATGCCGGCTGGAAGCCGGCGCTACACGGGCCCGCTGTCCTGATGGGTGTGATGGATATGGGAGGGAGCAACGCGGTGGGCTACAACTTGCTGAACTTCAGGGCTGACCAGGTTTTTTCGCCGCTCAACCGCCGCTCAGCGCCTGCACGATGATCACCTCATCGGTCGAGCGCAGTGCCTGAGCGAGATCGCGCACTTGCTCGCCGCCGACGAAAAAGCGGATGTGGGGCCGCATCCTGTCCTGCTCGTCAATCATGCGGAAACGAATGCCGGGGTATTGCCGATCGAGGTCGGCAAGAAGCACGGCGAGCGTGTCGCCCATGGCTTCGACCGTTGCGCCCCCGGTATACGAATACAGTGCGCTAGGTATCAGCACTTTCATCGAGATTCGCCTAGACTAGTTCGCATGCCTCTACGGCATAGATCTCGGGCAAATGCTGCGCGATGCACGCCCACTTCTCACCTTCGTTGCGGCTCATCCATAGCTCGCCGCTGGTGGTGCCGAAATAGAGGCCCACGGGGTCACACGCGTCCGCCGTCATGGCTTGGCGTTTCACGGTCCACCATGCTTGGCTTTCGGGCAGACCGGCATCAAGACGCTGCCAGGTCTTGCCGCCGTTTCGCGTCGCGTAGACAGCGGGTTTACCGTCCGGACTGGTACGCGGCCAGACCATGGTGCCGTCCATGGGGAACACCCACGCAGTGTCTGCGTCGCGCGGATGCACCACCATGGGAAAGCCGAT
This sequence comes from Burkholderiales bacterium, assembly GCA_030681095.1. Lineage (GTDB taxonomy): Bacteria > Pseudomonadota > Gammaproteobacteria > Burkholderiales > Thiobacteraceae > RBG-16-58-11. The sequence goes on along the minus strand of JAUXTZ010000408.1, from coordinate 636 downwards.
GTCGCCGACGCGCTTCGGCATTTTTTTGCCGATGCGCACCCACTCATCCGACGGGCGATCGAGGCGGTAGATGCCGCAGTGGTTCTGTTGATACAAGCGATCCGGGTTGCTCGGGCAAAGCCGCATGCAATGCGGATCGTGAAACGTGGCGGTGGCGGGATCGAAACCTTCGACCACTTCAAGCCCCTTCAATAGCGGTGTGAAAGTCCGGCCGCCGTCGACCGTCTCATGTACGCCGCCACCGGACATGGCGAAATATAAATGCACGGGATCGCGCGGATCGACGATGATGGAGTGCAGTTTCGGTCCGTCCGGCGTGCCATCCTGCACGCTGCCCATCCATTCCCGATATTGCGCATCGTCATTGATGGAAGAGAACTGTGCCCAGGTGATGCCGCCATCTTCGGAGCGGAATAGCCCCTGCGGCGAGGTACCCGCATACCAGACATTTGGTTCACTCGCGTGAGCCGGCGTAAGCCAAAATGTGTGATCGACGGCGCGACCGGCCTCGCCATTTCGAGCAGGCGAAAATGCCGGTGGCCGAGCAGCTTCTTTCCACGTGCGCCCGAGATTGGTGGAACGGAAAATGGTCGGGCCAAGGTGCCCGGTCTTCGCCGCCGCAAGCAGCGTTTTGCC
>JAUXTZ010000407.1 GCA_030681095.1 Burkholderiales bacterium | reverse complement strand
CCATGCAATTGTTTTTGGCGGGCATGGATGACGGAAGATGATTGAATTAGCCGACATCATCGCGCCCGTAGCACCCCCCCCCGCGCCACCGCCTTATGAGTGGATCGCGCTGGGCGTGGCGCTGTTTGCGCTGATTTTATTTTTCGTGCTGCGCCTATGGCTGAAACGCACCCGCGCCCAGCGCTGGGCACGCGCGGCGCTCAAGCGCACCGAGCGCGAATTGCACCTCGGCAAGCTGGATGCGCGCGCGGCGGCGTTTCAAATTGCGCAGGCGCTGAAATGTTCTCCCTCTCGCCCCCAGAACACCTCTCCCTCCCCCTCGCAGGGCATAGGTACTTACACAAGTGGGCAATCATCTGTTGAGATAGCGTCTCCCCCTTTGGAAAAGGGGGAACAAGGGGGATTTAGATGTTTCGCCGACGTAGTAAAATCCCCCCTAACCCCCCTTTTTCAAAGGGGGGAAATGATGCGTAGATATCGATGCTCGCAGCCCCCTGAGAGGAGAGGGGAAAATGCGTTGAACTCCAAAGCATGGACCGAGTTCACACAAGCACTCGATCAAGCACGTTTCTCGCCTCACCCCATCGATACCCAACAAGCCACGCAACTCCTCGCCCAAGCGCATCAATGGATAGGCCGCGCCTCATGATTACACTCGCCCATCCCGCTTGGTTGTTTTTGCTGCCGCTGATCGCGCTCGGGTTTTGGTTTGGCGCGCGCCGTTCGGAGGGTGCGTTGACAGCCACGCATCTGGTGCATCCCGATCTGAGCGCGCTGCCTGATGAAGCGGCGCAATCCAAAACCACGCGCCGGGTGCAAACCGCACTCGCCTTTCTCGCGGCTTGCTGTTTGGCGGCAGGCCTATCGCAACCGCAATGGCTTGGCCCCGCTGTGCCGGAGAAGCCGCAGGGCCGCGACATCATGCTGCTGGTGGATACTTCCACCACCATGAGCATCGACGATTTCGAGTTGAATAAGCAGCGCGTACCGCGCCTGGATGTGCTCAAAGGCATTGCGCGCCGCTTCGTCGCGGCGCGCGACGGCGACCGCTTCGGGCTCATCGCCTTCGGCAACCATGCTGCTACGCTCACTGCGCCCACCTTCGATCAGGACTTGATGCTGACAAGCCTGTCCCGTCTGCAAGTCGGCATCGCGGGCGAGGCCACCGCCATCGGCGACGCCTTGGGACTTGCACTCAAGCAAGTGAAAACCGATGACCGATTGCAACCGGCCTTGATTCTCTTCAGCGATGGCGATAACACCGCGGGTGAGATGAAGCCCGCTGAATCCGTGGCGGCCGCACTTGCTTTGGGCGTGAAAATTTACACGGTGGAAATCGGCACCGATCTCTTTGCCAGCGCCGCACGGCCTGCTTCGAAGTCAAATGACCCGAGCCTAAAAGCCATTGCCGAAACGACTGGCGGCAAATATTACGTCGCTGGCAACACGCAGGCGCTGGAAGCCATCATCAATGATATTGGCCGCCTGGAGCCGACCGTTGCGCGCCCCGCTACGCGGCGCCAAATCGCCGAGTGGTATTGGGCGCTGCTGGCAGCAAGCGCGGCATTGCTGGTGTTAGCGCGTGTGTTGGCAATCAGGGAGCAAGCGTGAGTCTCGGTGAATTACTGCAACTACAGTGGCGCGCGCCCTTATGGTGGCTGGTAGCAACGACACCCTTGCTGTTAATCGGCCTCGCGCACTTACGCAAACCTTCCTGGCAGCGCTATGCCGATCCGCAATTGCAGCCTTGGGCGGTGCGCCACGGCAACGCGATAGAGAAACAGACATTACTGCGCACGCTGAGCGAATGGGCATTCTGGCTACTACTGGCCTGCGCCTTAGCCGGGCCGCGCCTGCCGCTGGAATCGCTCTCCAATCTACCTCAACAAACCAAACATGATATGGATGTGATGGTGGTACTCGATGTCTCGCCCTCGATGGCGGCGACGGATCTCGCCCCCAGCCGCTTGCTGCGCGCCAAGCTCAAGCTGCAAGATTTAATGGCGCGCTGGCATGGCGAACGCATTGGGCTCATCGCCTATTCCGGCGAAGCGGGGCTGCTGCTGCCGCTCACCCGCGACACCGTCGCTTTCATCCCAACACTGGAATTTGCATCTGAAACCTTGTTCGAAGATAAAGGTAGTCATTTAGCCGCCGCGCTCAATCTTTCTCTGAAAAGTTTAGGTGATGCCAAGCGCAGCCGCGCCGTGCTGCTGGTGACCGATGCTGAAGCCAGCAGTTTGTCTGGTGAGGCAGGCAACACCGCCATCGCTGCCGCGCGCGCGCTGAAAGCTGCAGGGGTTTCGCTCTACGTGCTGGTCAGTGCATCCGACACCGGCGCCACGCTCACGCTAAACGATGCGCCCATCAACAGCCGGCCTGACTTGGCCGGTTATCGTGCGCTGACCGAGATCAGCGGTGGAACGGTTGCGCTGCTAAGTGACAATGACAGCGATCTCGCCGCCTTGTACCAGCGCGGTATTCTGGCGCTGCCCGCTTCCAGACTAGCAAGTGATAAATCCCT
>JAUXTZ010000406.1 GCA_030681095.1 Burkholderiales bacterium | reverse complement strand
ACCAGGTCAAGAAAGTCGTGACCAACGCCGGCGCGTTGACGGAGAAGGTCAAAGCCAATCCTTCGCTGCTGCTCAGAAGCCCCAAGAAGGAGAGCAATGATAAGGAACGCAATGATGCCGGATGGAAATGAGGGGAAAAAGGCCAGCAATATGAAACAAACCGTACGATCCCTTGCGATTTTGTTCAGTGCAATGATCACGCTAACGGCTTGTGGCGAGATGGCTAAGTTGCCGCCGTCAGCAAGCTTTGGCGCCAATCCGACACTGCCGGAACCCAATCCTACGCTGCTTCCCTCGGTCAATATCGCCCCAGCGAAGGGTTGGCCGGATGGCGTTAAACCGGTGTCCGCGCCGGGTACGATGGTCACGGCACTTGCAAAAAATCTCGATCACCCGCGCTGGATTTATGTGTTGCCCAATGGAGATGTGCTGGTCGCAGAGACCAACGCGCCGCCCAAGCCGGAAGAGGGGAAGGGCATCAAGGGGTGGATCATGAAGCGGGTCATGAAAAAAGCGGGCGCCGCCGTGCCGAGCGCTAATCGCATTACCTTGCTGCGTGGTGTCGGTGCGGATGGCTTGGCGCAAACCCGTAGCGTATTTCTTGCTGGATTGAATTCACCGTTTGGCATGGCGCTGGTGGGCAAGGATTTTTATGTCGCCAATAGCGATGCCATCCTGCGCTTTCCCTACGTGGAAAGTGAGACGCAAATTAAATCTGCGGGCGTCAAGGTGATCGATCTGCCGGGCGGCCCGATCAATCACCACTGGACCAAGAACCTCATCGCGAGTCGTGATGGTTCGAAGCTTTTTGTCACCATCGGATCGAACAGCAATGTCGCGGAAAATGGTATCGAGGCTGAAACCGGCCGCGCGGCGATATGGGAAGTGGATCTGAAAACCGGCGCACACCGCAGCTTCGCATCCGGCCTGCGCAACCCGAATGGTTTGGCTTGGGAGCCGCTCAGTGGCGCGTTGTGGACGGTGGTGAACGAGCGCGACGAGCTGGGCAGTGACCTGGTTCCCGATTACCTGACTTCGGTGCGCGATGGTGGTTTTTATGGTTGGCCCTACAGTTACTACGGCCAGCATGTCGATACGCGCGTGACACCACAGCGGCCCGAGCTGGTGGCCCGCGCGATTGCGCCGGACTACGCTTTGGGAACGCACACCGCCCCGCTTGGCTTGGCCGCGTCCGTGGGCACCACGTTGCCTGCACCCTTCACCAACGGCATGTTCATCGGCCAGCATGGCTCGTGGAACCGCCGGCCACACAGTGGCTACAAAGTGATCTTCGTTCCCTTCGAAAATGGCAAGCCATCGAGCAATGCGCCCATCGAGGTGCTGACCGGTTTTCTCAGTGAGGAGGGCGATGCTTACGGTCGGCCAGTAGGGGTAGCGCTGGACAAACAAGGCGCTTTGCTGGTGGCAGACGATGTGGGCAATGTGATTTGGCGTGTGCATGCGGAGAAGTAGCGCAGCACAGTAGCGCCGGAAAAAGTATTAAACATTGAATGAGCCATTATTTATATTCAAGCAAGGAGAAAAGCATGAAAGCCAGCAAAGAAAATTGTGACCATATATTCCATCGCTATATTTTGGCAGCAGCACTTTTCGTCTTGTTGCTCGTATTTTTCGACCACGTGGCCTTCGCGCAAAGCAGCATGGGTCTACGTGTTTATGGCCCAGGCGGCCCTGCCCCGGCAATGAAAGAAGCTGCGAAGGCATTTGAACAAAAAACCGGAACACCTGTTGCGGTAACGGCCGGGCCGACGGCCGAGTGGATCGAACAGGCGAAGCGCGATGCGGACTTGATCTACAGCGGGTCAGAAACCATGATGACCGACATCGCGCAGGCGATGGAGGCGCAAATCGATGACACGCGCGTTGAGCCGCTTTACCTACGGCCTTTTTCTATCCTGGTGCGCCCCGGGAACCCGAAGCACATTAAAGGATTGCGTGATTTGTTTCGTCCTGGCCAGCGCGTCCTGGTCGTCAACGGCGCGGGTCAGAATGGCGTATGGGAGGATGCCGCCGGTCGTCAAGGGGATATTGAGTCTGTGCGCGCACTGCGTAAAAACATCGTGAAATATGCCAAAAACAGCGCCCTGGCCAAACAAGCATGGATCGATGATCCGTCATTGGACGCATGGCTCATCTGGAATATCTGGCAGGTGGCCAACCCCACCCTGGCCGATGTCGTGCCGATTGAAAAAAATTATGTGATCTATCGGGACACCGGCATCGTCGCCACCAAACAGGGGGAGCAGAGCCCGGCGGCGAAGCAGTTCATCCGTTTTTTAAAATCCTCCGACGGCGCAGCAATTTTCCAAAAATGGGGATGGGTGACTAGCGCAAAAAAGGGCGCGTCCCCTCAATAAGCGATCGGCGCTGACGCGCTCGCTTTGCGTGCCTACTTCGGCCGTGGACGCGACAGCGTTGGCTGCACCGCTTGCAGTCGGCCAGCTCGCAATTCGACCACCGCCTTCGCCACTGCGCGTGCCACATTGCGTACTTCTTCCTGCACGGGTTCATCTTGGTCCAGCGTATCGTGACTGGTCGCATAGGGTTCGTAGTAGCCGATGTAGCGATCCAAGCGCGCCTGCGCACCCGCGTCGATGAAACCCATCCAGTCGAGCCAGTCCGACAGGGCGCGGCGCGCGTCTTCGATACCGGCCACGTCACCGTGAACGATCAGCCCATAGGCGCGCCCTGCCAGATGCTTGGGGTAGTCCCATCCGGCCATCTCAAGCGCTTTCGCCTTTGCAACATTCTTGCCCGAGGTCGAGGTGGGATCAGGGTTGCCCCCGTCGGCGCACACCAGGCGGTCGATCATCAGCTTCAACGGACTGGGGCTTTGGTACCAATACACCGGCGAGACGATGATTACCGCATGCGCAGCGGTCCAGCGTTCGTAGATTTCGCTCATCCAGTCGTTGGTTTGATTGAGCGCGTGGTTGGGGTAGCAACTGCACGGCCAGTGACATAGCGGCATCGCTGTGGATACGCAGCCCTTGCAGGGATGGATGTTCCGGCCATATTCGGAAGTGAGCAGACTGAGGTCTAAGACATCGGTTTGGATGTCTGCTAACACCAACGTTTCGCGCGCGATCTCCAACAGCCGAAAGGTCTTAGACATCTCGCCCGGGCAGGTGCCATCGTTGCGTGCCGCGCCGCAGATCAGCAACACGCGAGACGGCATCAAAGGGTCGGCCCAACGCATTTGCGCTGCGTCGATGCGCTGCTTCGTGGCGACCCACTCGGTAGATAAATCGAAATCTGGATCGACATACCCTGGGCCCGCCTTCTGCATGAAGGGGGACTTGCGGCCTTCGTTGTAGGCTTGCCAGGCAATTTCCTCCAGGCGCGCAATGGATTGATCTTCGGCACGGAACGCCGGGTCAAAGAAAGACGCGCGAAAGCGCGTACTGAATTCTGCGCGCGTGAGTGGGGGCGGCGCCTGGCCTTTACGAATTCGAATCACTGTCGTCTCCACAGAGCGTTATGTTTGTCAGCCG
>JAUXTZ010000405.1 GCA_030681095.1 Burkholderiales bacterium | reverse complement strand
CGCCTCTTGTACGCGAAAAATGTTGCGCGGCCCCATGAACAAATTGCGCAGAGTGGGGTTGGTCACGCGGTAGATAAACCAGGAAAAAGCCTTCGGGCCAATCCGCATCGTGTGGTCAAATTTTTTCAATGCGGCGGCGGCCTGCTGTGGATGGCGCAGGCAGGTATCGACAGCGTCTGCCCCGATAAACGCACTGTGCATGGCCAGCATCACACCGGAAGAAAACACCGGGTCAATAAAAGTGTAGGCATCGCCCAGCAGCAGATAATTACTGCCGTGGGTACGGTCGCATACATAGGAAAAATTACCCGTGGCTTCAACTGGCGCAGTCAGGTGCGCGTTTTGCAGCAGCTTATTCAGCGGCGGACACAGGGCGATGGTTTCCTGCAAAAACTGCTCGAGCGATTTTTTGTTGCGGGTTTTCAGGTAATACGGCCAACTCACTGCACCAACGCTGGTGGTGCCGTCGGCCAATGGAATGAACCAGAACCAGCCATGATCGAACCAGAAAATGCTGATGTTGCCCTCAGCCTTGCCCGCGTTGCGCTCGGCCCCCGAATAGTGGGCATAAATCGCGGTACTGTTGTGTTTCTTGTTGCGTTGCTTGGCTTTGAAGCGATTGCCGAGAAAGGTATCGCGGCCTGAAGCATCCAGCACAAAACGTGCATGCACGGTTTCAACGCTGCCGTCATCGTGGTGCGCCTTAACCAATACACCTTCATTGTCGGGTAAGAAATTGACATCTTGTACTTGGCAGCCTTCCACTACGCGCGCATTTTTGCGGCTGGCGTTACGAATCAGGATTTCGTCAAACTCGGAGCGGCGCACCTGGTAGGCCATGGGCATTGACTTGTCCATGGCATCAGCAAATTCAAACGCCTGTTTGTGTTCATGCCAGGGCGAGACAAACTCTGCGCCCCATTTTTCCATGCCGATCGCCTTGACCTCATCCGCCACGCCCAGCTTTTCCAGCAGTGGCAGATTGGCGGGGAGCAGCGATTCACCGATGTGAAAACGCGGATGGTGGGCTTTTTCCAGTAGGGTCACGCGGTAGCCGCGCTCGGCCAGTAAGGCAGCGGCGGTCGAGCCGGCTGGGCCACCGCCGATCACCAGTACGTCGCAGTCCGAAGTGCACGGGGCGGATGCTGCGGGATGGTTCATGGATTAACCTAGCTTGAATTTCAAGCCTAGAATTGTAACCTGCACGGTACCTGGATTGCGCTATTGGGCACCAACAGATTGGAGGGCGGATAAAGCTTGCCCCTGTTATCGCTGCTTAATTTAGGGAATGCTTTTGGCTTGGATTTCTTGGAGGAAGGCTTCCAATAAGGTATCACTGGATAAGGCACGGTACCCGAAGCTTTGCGCGGTCTTGCCGGCGCGGGCCGACTCAAAGGCCGCATTCAAGGCGGCCAGGCGAGCAAAAAACGCCCGTTCTTCATGAGACATTGGGGTTGCCACAGGGGCATGATGGGTACGCACTTTTGATCTCTCCCGCGGGAACGCTAACCTAGCGCCTATATATCGGCCAGCTTGGGAAGAAATTTAGGGGAAAAATTGGAAAATAATTGGTGCCCGGAGCCGGAATCGAACCGGCACGCCACTTTCGCAGCGAGGGATTTTAAGTCCCTTGTGTCTACCTATTCCACCATCCGGGCGGAGCGGAGAACGGACTAATTGGAGGCGGGGGTCGGAATCGAACCGGCGTACACGGCTTTGCAGGCCGCTGCATGACCACTCTGCCACCCCGCCTTGGCTTTAAAAAACAGACTAGCCTTGAGGGCGCGCGCCTCTATTTTTAGAACCTGGGCGCGTAAAAACTAAAAAGGGAAAACGAAGTTATTTTAACTTCGCTTCCCCTGCAATCTGGAGCGGGAAAGGAGGCTCGAACTCCCGACCTCAACCTTGGCAAGGTTGCGCTCTACCAGCTGAGCTATTCCCGCGTCAAAGAGAGCGCCATTTTAATGATTTCGCGATCAATGTCAATCGATTCTAAGGCTTGCGGGCAGTGTTATAAGCTTGGACGATATAATAAACCATTGACACGACGGTCATCAGCGCGGCCAGATAGATCAACCAAGTGCCGATAAAATGCGTGTCCAAACCAGCGATCGGCTCGTAGTACAACAGCAGCAAAATGGCGATCATTTGCGAGGCGGTTTTGACCTTGCCAACAAAGGAGACGGCGACGTTTTTCCCGCGCCCCACGCCGGCCATCCATTCGCGCAAGGCGGAAATCGCGATTTCTCGTCCGATGATAATCAGCGCCACGATCGCATCGACTCGCCCCAATTGCAGCAGTAGGATCAGCGCCGCCGCGACCATCAGTTTGTCCGCTACCGGGTCGAGAAAAGCGCCGAACGCCGACATCTGATTGAGTTTGCGCGCCAGATAGCCGTCCAGCCAATCTGTCATCGCGGCCAAGCCGAAGATGGCCGCCGCAGTTAGATTCACGGATTGACGCTCCATCCAGGCTTCCGGCAGGTAGTAGAACAGCAGGAACACCGGGATCAGTAGGATGCGCAGCCAGGTCAGTGCGTTGGGGAGATTAAATGGCATGGTTTTTAGTGAAATAAGGCATAAATTTTTTCGGCCAGCGCCTGGCTGATTCCTTCGACTTTAGCGATCTCGTCCACGCTGGCGTTGGTGATCCCTTTCAGCCCGCCGAAGCGCGTCAGCAACATCTGCCGTCGTTTCGGTCCGATGCCGTCGATTTCATCCAACACCGATTGCGTGCGTTTTTTGCCGCGCTGTGCGCGGTGGCCGGTGATGGCGAATCGATGCGCCTCGTCGCGTATCTGCTGAATCAGATGCAAGCCCGGATGGTCCGGCCTCAATTGTATCGGCTTTCGGTCATCGGCAAAAATCAATTCCTCTAAACCGGCTTTGCGCTCCGGGCCCTTGGCTACGCCGACCAACTCAATCTCGTTCAGGCCCAGTTCGGATAGCACTTCATGCGCCACGCCCACCTGCCCTTTGCCGCCGTCGATCAAGATCAGATCGGGCAGCTTGCCCTCGCCCGCCGCGATTTTTTGGTAGCGCCTGGTGAGCACCGAACGCATGGCGCCATAGTCGTCGCCCGGCTCGATGCCGCTGATGTTGTAGCGTCGGTATTCGCTGTTTTGCATCGCGGCCAGGTCGTACACCACGCATGAGGCGACGGTGGCCTCACCCATGGTGTGCGAGATGTCGAAGCACTCGATGCGCGCGACGTTTTCCGTGAAGCCGAGCGCTTCGATCAAGGCGGCCAAGCGGGTTTCTTGGGTGGCATGCTGGGAGAGTCGCTGCTCGATGGCGAGCAGTGCGTTTTTTTCCGCCATGCTTACCCACACCCTGCGCTCACCGATGGGCCGGGTGACGATGCGCACTGGATGCCGTGCTTGTTCGGCTAGTACGCCCCCTAGCGCCTCAGCATCCAGCTCGATATTCAAGAGGATGAGGGGCGGCACTGGTTTGTCGTCGTAATGTTGTTCGATAAATGCCTGCAACACCTCGGCTGGTTCGTGCCCTTCGGCATTTTGCGGAAAGAAAGTTTTGTCGCCCAAATGGCGGCCTGCGCGAATCATGGTCAGGTTGACGCAAACCAGCTCGCTTTTGGCGGCCACCGCCACCACGTCGGCATCGGTTTCGCTGCCGCTCTCCACGAACTGTCGTTCCTGCACTTTGCGCAAAGCCTGAATCTGGTCGCGATACAGCGCGGCGTCCTCATAATGTTGAGCTTCAGCAGCGGTAAGCATTTTGCGCTCGACATTTTCCAGCACCGCTTGTTCTTTGCCTTGCAGGAACTCGGCCGCTTGACGCACATCGTCTAGATATTGTTCGCGGGTGATCAAGCCCACACAAGGGGCGGTGCAACGTTTGATTTGATGCAACAGACAGGGGCGCGAACGGTGGTTGAACACCGAGTCTTCGCAGGTACGTAAACGAAAAATTTTCTGCAGCAGATGGATGCTGTCGCGCACCGCCAAGGAATTGGGGAAGGGCCCGAAATATTGCCCCTTGCCGTGCTGCTGTACGCCGCGGTGAAATGCCAAGCGCGGATAAGCATGCCCGGTTAAAACGATATAGGGATAAGATTTATCATCCCGGAACAGGATGTTGTATTTGGGATTCAGCCCTTTGATCAGGTTATTTTCCAGCAGCAGCGCCTCGGCTTCCGAACGCGTGACCGTGGTCTCGATCGCCGCAACTTGCGTCAGCATCAAGCTGATGCGAGGCGATGGCTGGGTCTTCTGGAAGTAACTCGATACGCGCTTTTTAAGATCGCGCGCCTTGCCCACATACAGCACTTCGGCTGCACCATTCAGCATGCGGTATACCCCCGGCAAATGGGGTAGCCCGGCAAGGAATTCGGTCGGGTCGAACATTGAGGTCAACTATGGGTTGAAACCACGGATGCACACAGATAAACACGGATGAAAAACATATACAGTCAGCAAACCAGTCTGACTCGGTCAAACCTTTGTATCACGGGTTGATGGGTAAATACATCCGTGTTCATCTGTGTGCATCCGTGGTTAAACAGATTTTCTAATCTTCATCCAACAACTTCCCCGCGATCGCCCAGTTCTCATCCGGTAGCTCGTCGAAGGCGATATAAGTGTAGGACTTGGGTTTCAGCGCGATGCGCTCCAGGGTGTCGGTGATTTCTGCGGCGATTTTTTGCTTCTGTTCGCGGGTCAAGGTTCCCGCGATGCGGATATTCACATAAGGCATGTTCTACTCCCCCTTCTCTACTCCCACTCGATCGTGGCAGGTGGTTTGCCGGAGATGTCATAGACGACGCGGTTGATACCGCGCACTTCGTTGATGATGCGGTTGGAAACTTTACCGAGCAGCGTGTAGGGCAACTCAGCCCAATGCGCGGTCATGAAGTCTTGGGTTTGCACCGCGCGCAGCGCGACGACGTAATCGTAGGTGCGGCCGTCGCCCATCACCCCCACCGATTTTACCGGTAGGAATACCGCAAAGGCTTGCGAAGTTTTTTCGTACCAGCCGGAGGCGCGCAGCTCTTCGATAAAAATTGCGTCGGCGCGGCGCAGCAAATCCGCGTACTCGCGTTTCACTTCACCCAGGATGCGCACCCCTAGGCCCGGACCCGGGAAGGGATGGCGGTACACCATCTCATGCGGCAGGCCTAAGGAGACGCCGAGTTCACGCACTTCGTCTTTAAATAATTCGCGTAGCGGTTATAGGACTTTTAAATGCAAGCTTTCAGGCAAGCCGCCTGCGACGATCGAGTGGGAGTAAG
>JAUXTZ010000402.1 GCA_030681095.1 Burkholderiales bacterium | reverse complement strand
AATACGGCGGTTACAAGCCCGATTGCGCCGGTTGCCATGCGGGCAAGTTCAAGGCCGATTCGCACAAAAAAGTAGATAGCCCCAAGCTCCTATACACAGTGGCCGATCTCAAAAACTGCGCCGGGAGTTGCCATGAATATACGGACAGCAACTTCACAATCATCAAGAAAAGGCGCGACAGCAAACATCGCTCCACCGATGGGGGATTCTAAATTGAGGGTAAAGACAGCATGACCAAAGCGCTCATACAATGGATTTTCACTTGCCTGATGCTAGGGATGGCGCAGTTTGCGAACGCACAGCTCTTGGACGAGATCGAAATCAATCCGGTGGCGGGTGGCGCCGAGGTCAATATCCGCTTCGCCTCGCAGATCCAATACCTGCGGCACTACCCCAAGGATTCGGGAGACAAGATCCAGGTTTATTTCCGGCTGTTGGCACTAGATACGCCAGAACCGCTGCAGGCACAGGAGAATCGGAAATCGCCGCCCTCGGATTTGCTGCCCTCGTTCACAGTGAGCTATAACACGCGCGGATCGTGCGATGCTGCCAGCTCTAACCACTGCGTTGTTATCCAATTTTCGCGGCCAGTCCAATACAAGATTAAGCCGGGCAAAGATGCCTACAGTGTGACGCTGCAAGTCACCGCACTAAGCAGCCCTGAAGCTACCAGACCAAAGAGCGAAAAATAAACATGTCTAGGAACAGGGAGAGCACCGTCCCATGAGGATACCCAATCTTCTGATCTGCGCCAGCCTACTGCCAAGCCTCTCATGGGCGGAACCCACCGCCACCGCCCTTCCTCCCTCTCCAGCTACCGCAAATGCAAGCAGCACCGCCGCCGGTCCCATTGAGGGCCAAGCTGAAGCACTTTTGATCAAGGGCCGCGAGGCGCTCAGCGCAGGCGATATCGAGCTTGCGATTGGAACATTAAACCGCTTACTCAGGCTTCCCCCAACGCCATTTAAGCAAGAGGGCCAAGAACTCATCGGCTTAGCGCGCGAGCGAAACGGGCAGATCAGTAGAGCTAAAATTGAATACGAGCTGTATTTGAAAGAGTACCCAACGGGAGAAGGCGCGGAGCGAGTGCGCCAGCGCTTGGCTAATTTGGCCCCGGCCCAAACCCCGAAGCTGCGCGTAGCGAAAAAGCGCGATGAAGTCTCTGAAACGCTGATCTTCGGCAGCTTGTCGCAGAACTACTATTACGGCAATACACACGCCGAAATCACCACTAACACCACCTCCACCATCGACAAGGCAACCCTCTCCAGCACTGATCAATCTTCCATCATTACCAACCTTGACTTGAATGCCCGTTTCCGCAGCAGTGAATACGACAACCGGCTCGTGCTGCGCGACACGCACACTTTGAATTTCCTCAAGACCGGACAGGACGACAACCGCCTCACCTCAGCATTCTTCGATCTCAAGAACAAGGAGCACGACTATTCGGCGCGCATGGGGCGGCAGTCCGGTAACGCCGGCGGCGTGCTCGGCCGCTTCGACGGCGTCTTGGGCGGCTATGGCGTTGCGCCTAAGTGGCGCGTGAATGGCGTCATCGGCACCCCGGCAGAAAGCAGCAATCTGGAATCTCAACGTTATTTCTACGGCGCCAGCGTGGATGGCGGCACCTTCGCCGAGCACTGGAGCGGCAACGTCTACACCATCCACCAACGCGTCGACGATATTACTGATCGGCTCGCCGTCGGCGCTGAACTGCGTTACTTCGATGCGAACCGTTCCGCCTACAGCTTGATTGACTACGATGCATCCTATGGGGTACTCAACGTTGCCCTCTTCCAAGGCAATTTGATTAGCGAGAATGGCACGTCCTATACGCTGCTGCTCGACCACCGCAAAACGCCGACCATGCAGACCACCAATGCGCTCTCCGGAGAGACCAGCACTTCTATCCGTACCTTGCTGCAAACCATTTCAGAAGACGAATTGCGCCGGCGCGCCAAAGCACTGACCGCCACCTCCGATTTCCTATTGTTCGGCGTGACGCGCCCCTTCACCCCGCGCTGGCAACTGGGTGGCGATATCAAACTATCGCAAGTCAGTGGTACCAGCGCCAGCGGCACCCTACCCGCTACTGAAGGTACCGGCATCGTGACCACGTATACCCTGCAAGCAATCGCTACCGGACTGGTGTTCGATAAAGATATTACTGTGGTTAACGGGAGTTTGATCACGGGGCGGCAATATGATGGCCAGTCGCTCTCGATCAACAACTTATCGACGTTTCAAGAAAAGTGGACGGTGGATGGTGCGCTACGTTTGTATACGCAAAAGGACAATCTAGGTACAAAGCTGAGCCGCATCTCGCCGACCGTGCGCATCGGATACAAGATGAAAGAAAATTTCACCTTGGAAGGCGAAGCCGGGCTTGAACATAGCACGACCAACGGCACCACCCAACAGGACACAACGCAGCGCAGTTTCTTCTTTATCGGCTATCGTTGGGATCTTTAGGCGCGGCGCCAAGTCGTGCCTTGCGGGCCGTCTTCCAAGATCACACCCGCGTCTGACAACTCTTTGCGAATCGCATCGGAGCGGGTGAAGTCTTTAGTTTTACGTGCGGCGAGGCGCTCGGCGATAAGTTGATCAATACGCTCGGCACTCAAGCCGGATGCAGCAACGCCGCCCTTGAGATAATCAGCCGGGCTAGCTTGTAACAAGCCCAACACCCCGCCCAAGGCTTTCAGCAAACCGGATAGCTTTCCCGATTTGGCTTTATTCACCTCGCGCGATAACTCGAATAGCACGGTAATTGCGCCATGGCTGTCGAAATCGTCGTCCATTGCCGCTTTAAAGCGTGCGGCATAGGTATCGCTCCAATCTATTTCCACCACTTCAGGCACCACATCACGCAGCGTGATGTAGAGCCCATCCAGCGACTGCTTGGCATCCTGTAAATGCTGATCCGAGTAGTTCAATGGACTGCGATAATGCGCGCGCAAAATAAAAAAACGCACCGTTTCAGGATCGAATTGTCCTAACACTTCGCGAATACTGAAGAAGTTGCCGAGCGATTTCGACATCTTTTCATTG
>JAUXTZ010000401.1 GCA_030681095.1 Burkholderiales bacterium | reverse complement strand
CGAGCGGCATGAGGATGACTTTCTGATTCGGCGCGCTCGCTAACTCTTTCAGCGCTTCGATATATTTTTGTGCGACGAAATAATTGATGGCTTGCACGCTGCCGCCGGCGATGGCTTTGGACACCATATCGGTGGCGGCGGCTTCGGCTTGTGCTAAACGTTCGCGGCCTTCGGCGGTACGGAACGCGGCTTCGCGCTGGCTTTCGGCATCAAGTATCACGGCTTGTTTCATGCCTTCCGCTTTAAGGATCGCAGCTTGGCGCAGGCCTTCCGCTTCGAGGATAAGCGCGCGCTTTTCGCGCTCGGCTTTCATCTGGCGCGCCATGGAATCGACCAGATCGCGCGGCGGTGCGATGTCTTTGATCTCGATGCGGGTGACTTTCACGCCCCAGGCCGAGGTCACTTCATCGATCACCGATAACAGCTTGCCGTTGATGGTATCGCGCTGCGAGAGCAGCGCGTCCAAATCCATCGAGCCCATGACGGTGCGGATATTGGTCATGACCAGATTGAGAATGGCCGCTTGCAGGTGGGTCACTTCATACGCCGCCTTGGCCGCATCCAGCACCTGAAAGAACACGATGCCATCCACCGTGACCATGGCGTTGTCGCGGCTGATGATTTGCTGCGAGGGCACGTCGAGCACGTTCTCCATCATGTTCATCTTTTTGCCGATGCGGTCGATGAAGGGGATGATGAAATTGAGGCCCGGCTCCAGGGTGCGCTGATAGCGCCCGAAACGCTCGATGGTGTATTCCCAGCCTTGGGAGACGGATTTAACGCCGGCGAATAGGATGGCAATCGCGAGGGCAACCAGTACGATGACAAAGCTTTCCATCATGAATCTCCCCAATGTATTTTTTGACCTGCCAGTATATCAAGGCGGACATGCCATGAATATCGTCGTTGTTGCTTATGCCGAGATCGCAACTGGTGTGGAATTTCTGCTGCTGATGACCAAGGATTATTGCTGAGAGCAATATCCGAATCCGGATGGGGAAGGCGTGCGCGATGGCTGCTAGCGCGAAAGTGCTGGGTTCGCGGTGGCGCCGATTGATTCATCCGCCATCGCAGCACTGTAAGTTGCAATAGGTGATTACCCCCGGCGCAGATGTGCGCGGGAATTGATGGTCCACACAGAGGATTCAGTACGCTTTGACAGGGCGTAGCGGGGGAAATCGTGGCGCGCTTTTATGCGCGCCACGTCACGCCGTTAAGATTAAACAGCACTATTTCTTTTCGCAATCGAGGAGGGAAAGGCCGGGGTTCTCGGCCTTTTTACTTAAATTACTTCTTGATGCGGCGGGCAACCCAAACTGCAACCACACCCAAGCCGATCAACAAAATTGTATCCGGCTCAGGAATGTTATTCCCGCCAATGGCAAAGGCCGCTAATGGCAACACCGCCATCGCAAATCCGGCGATCACTGCGTTTAAGCCAGCTTTTCGAGCTTTAGGCATAGTTTTCATGATTTGCTCCGAGTAATTATTAGTAGAGGTCCTTAAATGAAAAGCAATCCCCGTGCCAAGATTGCAACTTATTGATTTGATAAGGTTCGCAAAAAAGCGCGGGGCTGAGGCTGTCAAGTTTCCCGACAACCCCAGCCCCCTATAGTCGAGAAAAGGGGGTTCTCTACTTATTTCGCTTTTTTCTTCTTTGCCACCATATCGTGAATCATCGGGGTCAGAATCACTTCCATCGCGAAACCCATTTTGCCGCCAGGCACCACGATGGTGTTGGGGCGGGACATGAAGGAGTCGTGAATCATGTTGAGCAAGTAGGGGAAATCCACGCTTTGCTCAACTTGATGGTTAAAGTGAATCACCACGAAACTCTCATCCGGCGTCGGAATATCGCGCGCGATGAACGGGTTGGAAGTATCCACCGTCGGCACGCGCTGGAAGTTGACGTGGGTGCGCGAGAACTGCGGGGTGATGTAGTGCACATAATCCGGCATGCGGCGCAGGATGGTGTCCACGATCACTTCCGGCGCATAGCCACGCTCGGCTGCATCACGGTGAATTTTCTGAATCCACTCCAGATTCACGATCGGCACTACGCCCACCAGCAGATCGGCGTATTTGGTCGCATCGATTTTTCCCGTCGCTACGCCGCCATGCAGGCCTTCGTAGAACAGAATGTCGGTGCCCTTGCCTACTTTCTGCCACGGGGTGAAGGTGCCGGCATCTTGCTTGTACGGCTTGGCTTCTTCGTCATTGTGCAGATAGTAGCGGCGCTGGCATTCGCCCTTGGCGCCGTAGTCTTTAAAACTCTTTTCGATCAGGTCGAAATGGTTCGCGTCCGGGCCGAAATGCGAGGGCGCGGCTTTGCCGGTCTTCTCGGCTTTGACCACGGCTTCTTTGAACGCCTTGCGGTCCAGGCTGTGGAAGCTATCGCCTTCCACCACCAGGGCATTGAGATTCTCGCGGCGGAAAATGTGCTCGAAGGCGCGCTTCACCGTGGTGGTGCCGGCGCCGGAGGAACCCGTGACGGCGATGACGGGGTGCTTTGCGGACATGATGACTCCCTAGATTTGCGTGCTAAAACCCTAAATTTTACTTGCCGGAGGCGTAGTTTGTCACCTACCGGTTTGCGGCGAGGGGTTAAGGTCTACCATTGCGCCATTAAACGGCCATTTTCCACCTTGGAATCAAAGTGTTTAAGCGGCTGGGTGCCTATCTCGATGCATTGTCCGGTGGTGATATCAAATTTCCAATGATGCTTGGGACAGGTCAACTCGTTGCCTTGCAGGGCAAGATGCGGAATATTGGTCACTTGGTGCGGGCAGCGGCTGTCATAAACGCGGAACTCCGCGCCACGGCGATACACGAATAGCTCGCGCCCGTCGCATGGCACGCGCGCGGTTTCGTTATCTTTGAAATCGTCCGCCTCACCCACGTCGTACCAAGCAGGCTTGCGGTTGATCATGTCGGGATGGAATTCGGGGATATCCATCGCCAGAATAATTTCCGTTGCCCAGACGATTTTGGCCAAGCCCAGTATGGGGAAAGCCATGACCAGCGCGTCGATCACTTCCATCGGCGTCGCGCCCTCGCGCAGGGCGCGTGTCAGGTATTGCTTAAGGCCGCCCTCGGTTTGCGAGTGCACCTTGCT
>JAUXTZ010000397.1 GCA_030681095.1 Burkholderiales bacterium | reverse complement strand
TCGCGCACCACGCCGGTGGCGGCCATGATCACGTCCATGATCTCTGGCGTCAGCACTAATTGATCGTTGCGTAGTTTGTCGAACAGGTTCTCGGTGCGATGACACAGTTCGACCAAAGGCGTCGCATTCAAGAAACCTGCGCCGCCTTTCACGGTGTGGAAGCCGCGGAAAATGGTGTTCAATAATTTTTTGTCGTCTGGCGTTTTTTCCAGCTCGACCAGTTTGTTGTCGACATCGGACAAGAGATCACCGGCTTCGGTGAGGAAGTCTTGCAGGAGTTCTTCCATGCCTTCGAACGCGCTCATGTGCTCTTTCCCCTTAGGCTGCTAAAAGCCCAGGCTTTCAAGTAAGTCGTCCACTTGCTCTTGGCTAGTGACGATGTCGGCCCGGCCTTCAGCATTCACTACCGGACCATTGAGCAGACCGGTGTCAATTTCTGCTTTTTTCTCCGGCGATGAGCTTTGTATCAAGAGGGAGAGCAATTGATTTTCCATCTCCTTGGCCATTTCGATAACCTTCTTGATGACTTGGCCGGTGAGATCTTGAAAATCCTGCGCCATCATGATTTCGAGTAATTGGTCATTGGTGGCTTTTGAATGCTGCGTGACGGTTCCGAGGAAGCCGCGAGTGTCGGTGACCAGTTGTTTGAAATCATCGATCGACAGTTCGTTTTTGAGCAAACGATCCCACTGGCCGGACAGTTTGGCGGAGCCGGCATCCATCTGATCCTGTAGCGGTTTTGCTATGTCAGTCGCATTCAATACACGATCGGCGGCTTTCTCGGTCAGCGTCGCGATATAGGCCAAACGGTCGCGCGCGTCAGGAATCGTGTTATCCACGGCTTTTTCCAGGGACTTGTCCAATCCCAGATCGTGCAAGGTGTCGTGCAACTTACGGGTTAAGTGGCCGATCTGTGAGTAGAACGGCTCATTCATGCCGGGGCAGGCCACACCCTCGGCGGCGTCAGTATTTGCGGCAACGGGTGGCGCTGCGACCGGTTCGGGTGCAGGTGCGGGTGTGTCGGTATTCGCTGCGACAATACTGTCGAACAGCGCTTCTAAATCGTCGGTATCGCCTGCTAAGCTCGCACTCACGTCATATCTCCTTATTTGCCTACGTTTTGGAAGATTTTGTTGAGTTTCTCTTCCAGCGTCGCCGCCGTAAACGGCTTGACGATGTAACCATTTGCCCCGGCCTGCGCCGCTGAAACGATGTTCTCTTTTTTTGCTTCTGCGGTAACCATCAGCACCGGCAAGTGTTTCAAATTGGCGTCAGCGCGAATTTCCTTGAGCAAGTCGATGCCAGTCATGTTGGGCATGTTCCAATCGCTCACCACGAAATCGAATTGGGTGCCGCGCAGCTTGGAAAGCGCAGCAACCCCATCCTCGGCTTCATCGACATTCTGAAAGCCGAGCTCCTTCAATAGATTGCGTACAATCCGACGCATGGTAGAGAAATCGTCCACCACTAAAAATTTCATGTTCGTATCAGCCATGAACTACTCCAATTACACTTGTGGTCAAGGGGTTCACCATCTCGCTTTGATTATTCCAAAAATGGGCGCAGGGTATCCGCAAGGATGCGCGGATTGAATTTGCCCACATAAGTATCCACGCCGACGCTTTGGCCCATGGCGTGGTTGGCTTCAGACGAGAGCGAAGAATGCATCACGACCGGAATGCCGTTGAAGCGCTGATCTGCTTTGATGTTTTTCGCCAGCACGTAACCATCCATTTCAGGCATTTCAGCATCCGTCAGGATGACACTGATCAGATCCTTGAGCGATGAGCCTTCGTGCTGCGCACGTGCGGCCATCGTTTGCAGCTTCTCCCAGGCTTCCAGGCCGTTGGTCGCTTGCTGATATTTCACGCCCATGCCCTCGAGCAACTTGGAGATTTCCTTGCGCGCAACGATGGAGTCGTCGGCGAAGAACACTAGGTGTTCGCGCGTGGATTGAATTCTTTCCAGTGTTGGCATTTCCTCCACGCCAATGGCGCGCGCCAGGATTTGTTCCACGTCCAGGATAGAAACTAATTTGCCATCGGGTAGTTCGGTGATCGCGGTGATCAGCGCATCGTTTCCCATGAGCATGCTTTGCGGTGGTTTTACCTTATCCCAATCGACGCGGATGATGCGGTCCACGTCATGCACCAAAAAGCCCTGGGTATGGCGTGAAAATTCGGTCACGATCATGGTGTGTCCGGTATCGGTCGGCGCACCTTCCAGATTCGTAAATTTGGCGAGCGAGATCACTGGAATGATATTGCCGCGCAATGAAATCACGCCTTCTACGCCAAGCGGGGTATTCGGGGTCTTGGTGATCATCGGGGTTTGCGAGACTTCGCGCACCTTGAACACGTTGATGCCGAACACTTCCCCTGTGCCGAGAGAGAACAGCAGAATTTCCATTTTGTTCGAGCCCGCGAGCTTGGTGCGCGCATCAATCGAATCGAGCAAGGCTTGTTGTGAGTCCATAATCTACCGTCCTAATCTTGTGCGTTATGCCTGGCGCGTTAAGCTGCTGCGGCGACGCTGCCTTCGAGAATGCGGGTCAGCGTTTCGGCTAAACGCTGTGGCTCGAATTTGGAAACATATTCATCCACGCCCACCGAGCGCCCGAGCTGCTGGTTTGACATGCCGGAGAGTGAGGAATGCATAATCACCGGGATGCCGGCGAAGCGCGGGTCGCTTTTCACATTCTTGGTCAAGATGTAACCATCCATTTCCGGCATTTCGACATCCGTTAGGATTATTTGAATTAGGCTTGAAAGCTTTACTCCCGCCTCGTCCGCCTGCGTAGCGAGTTTTTTCAATTCTTCCCATGCTTTATGACCGTTGGTAGCGGAGAGGTAGTTAACGTGCATCGCTTGCAGGGTGCGCTCGATTTGCTTGCGCGCAATTGGCGAATCGTCACAGAAGAAAATAGTGCGATTTTCCATTTTTACCGGTTTGACGAGGCTGAAAATTGAATCATCGTCAGCGCCCCTAGTGGTTTCGGCCAGGATTTTTTCCACATCCATGAGCATCACCAGGCGACCGTCGGGTAGTTCGGTGACCGCTGTGACTAAGCCCCCCACGTGCGAAGAGAACATATCCGGCGGCACGCGTACCGCGGACCAATCCAGGCGCAGGATGGTGTCCACGGCTTCCACCACGAAGCCTTGCGTATGGCCGTTGTATTCGGTGACGATCATCACTTCCGGTTTGGAGTCAGTTTGAACACCGGTGTATTTCACTAAATCGACAATGGGTACGAGCTGACCGCGTAGGCTGACCATTCCCTCCACCGAAGGGGGGAGTTCTGGGGGGCGGGTGATCTCCGGCACGCGCATCACTTCACGCACCTTGAACACGTTGATGCCGTAAGTTTCGCGCCGTCCGGAGCGGGTGTCCGTGCCCAATGTGAAGAGCAGGATTTCCAGCTTGTTGGTCCCGGCCAGCTTAGTGCGGCCGTCGATGTTTTTCATGAGTTCTGACATATTGGTGCTCCTTTAACCGTGCATCCCGCTAGATGAATCGATCCGTAAAACCTTAATCCTCGCAGTGGCCGCTTTCGCACAGCGCGCTGGCGTCACCCTCGCCGGATTCCGCCATGCGCTCCAGCTCGGCGATCACTTGCATGCTGGCGCGTTCCATCTCGCCAATGCCCCGCAGTGCGGCTTCGTAATCACCGCCGTGAAATTGTTCGACCGCGCTGACGCCATGTATGTGGAAAGTGCGGTGTGGCTGCTCAACTTGTTTGTAGCCCGCGAGTTTCGAATAGGCGTATTTGCCTTCACCCTCGTAGTACCACTTGCCGAGGCGGCATTGGGTATGGCTTGCGAATTCATGTGCATTTTTCTGCGATAGACCCATGAATACACGATAGACCTCGAATTTGTAGACGAGGTGATCAACTTTGGCGAGCTCGACGAAACTACGCAATGAGGAAGCTGCAATCGCGCCTTCCATTTTGTGCGAGAGATCCAGCAACTCATGCAAGCTTTCGCTTGCCGCTTCGCCTTGGCGGCTGAAGGTGTCGGATTGGGTTGCTTCGCTTTCCATTTGGGTCTTGGCCGATAGGATCTCGTCCTGGATGCTCGCGACCAAAGTGGAAATTTCATTCGTCGCTTTGCTGGTGCGTTCTGCCAGCTTGCGCACTTCATCCGCCACCACGGCGAAACCGCGTCCTTGTTCCCCGGCGCGTGCCGCTTCGATCGCGGCATTCAAGGCCAGCAGGTTGGTTTGGTCGGCGATTTCCTTAATCAGCATCACGATGCCGCCGATCTGGCCGGCGCGCTCGTTCAGGCCTTCCACGCTGTGCGCGGTTTGCTTGGTTTTTTCCGATACGTGATGCAGGTTGGCAGCGATGTCCGCCATGGCTTCGCGGCTGCTGCTCGACGCGTTGGCGGCTTCAATGGCGCTGCTTTTTTCGGATTTCATCGTGGTGGCGAGCCCGCCCAGCGAGCGCTGTATCTCGACAAACGATTCGCCAAATTTCTGCATGTTTTCGAACAAGCCGCCATACAAAGCTTGCTTCGTCGATAGGGTGTCAATCTGGCCTTGGAGCGTCACTTTCTCGGATGCGGTGGCCGCGAGCGCGGAGGACAGCTGGTCACGCTCCCGCTTCATATGCTCGAATTCGCTTTGCAGCGCTTTTAACTGCTTTTTCCACTTAGAACCAAACATTTCACACTCTCCTTGCTGCGCGTATTTTTAAGGTTACCGTTATCTATTCAGCCTTCAGCCGGAACCGACTGATGATGCTTTGAAGCCCTTTTGAGCGGTTCGCCATTTCCTGGGAGGCGGAAACCGCTTGTTCAATTGCAAGTTGATTTTCTTCGGCCATGTGTGCGATTTCTTCGACCGTCGCCGTCAGTGATTCACTCGCCTCGGACTGGGTGCGGGTCGAATCGGCGATATGTCCGATCATGTCCACCACCTGCTCTACGCTGCGGCTGATGTCTTTAAGTGCTTTACCCGCCTCGTTGGCGAGTGCTACGCCATCGCGCACATCGTCGCTGCTTTGCCGCATTGTCTCGACTGCTTGATGGGTGTCGTTTTGAATGGCGCCGACCATGGTGGAGATCTCGGCGGTTGCGCTCGTGGTGCGTTCGGCCAGCTTGCGCACTTCGTCCGCGACCACAGCGAAACCGCGGCCTTGTTCACCGGCGCGCGCCGCTTCAATCGCGGCATTCAATGCGAGCAAGTTGGTTTGGCCTGCAATATCCTTGATCACGGATAAAATTTGACCAATCTGTATTGAGCGTTGCCCTAGTTCTGCAATGGATACTGCCGATTCGCTCACTGTTTTCGCTACCTTTTCGATACCTTGCACCGCGCTGCTTACAACCTGGTTGCCCCGGTTGGACAGCTCCCGCGCATTATTCGCCGCGCTGACTATGTCTACGGACGTGGCCGCGATTTCTTTAAACGCGGCGTTGAGTTGTTCGACCGAGCTAGCGGCGGCGGCGGCTTGCTCCGATTGCAAGCGTGAGCCCTGCGCAACTTGGCTGGCGGCGGCGGATAGGCCGTCGGCGGTTTGGTTGACTTGCTCGCTGGAGGCGTTGACCTCGCTAATCAAGTGGGAAAATTGCGAGGCCATTTGATTGAAACTCGAACCGACCCGACAAAGTTCATCTTTGCCCTTGATCGCTACATGCGTGGTGAGGTCGCCGTCCGCGAGACTGGCTGATGCCTTGACCAGCGCGGCGACGCCTTGGTTGATTGACCGGGCGATGAGCGTACCCATTACCAAGGCCATGACGGCGCCGATGAGAATGGCGGCGATCGAGCCGATTCGGATTACTTTGGCTTGTTTGCCGGTTTGCTCGAATTGGTGTTGAGCCATCTCGCTTTGGTGTTTGATGACAGCGTCGATCGCATCGGAAACTTTGGCGAATGCCGGATCTAATATCTCTTTGCGATGCTTATCCGCAGCTTCAAACTTATCCGCTTGCATCAGGTCGATCAGGGGCACCACGCCGCTTCGTCCGAAGTGAAGCCGTGCGGCAACAAACTCGTCCACCAACTTCTTTTCTACCGTACCCATTTTTCGCTTGTTATAGTCTTCAAGCAGCTGCGCAATTTTGAAAATATTGCCGTTGACCTTGTCGGTATAGGCCATGACCTCGAACGAATCTCCCGACTGACGCGCGACCAGCAGATTGATGCGGATTTGATTTTGGTAATTGCGCACGTTGTTCAAAATATCGATCGCGACCAAGCGGTCTTTATAAATGGATTCGGCGGCCTGCTGCGCGCTGTGGGTACCCCAAAGACCCGCCACACCAATCGCGATCATCAACAGCGTGGCAAGGGCCACTGCGGCAGTGAGCTTGGTGCGTATGGTCATGTTGGCAAGAAAATGCATGGTGTTTTCCGTTCATTCCGTATCTGGCTAGCCCTGTTATCGGCAACAGGGTAGACAAACTTTAATAATTTGCAGCTTAAGGTCGAATCGCTAACGATCTGTTTTATTAGGTAAAGCAATAAGGTGCTGGCTATAATCAAGCAACTTAATTCACCTAAGGCCAAGCGCGTGCCGGACCCTAAAACGCCGATCGATCCTCGCGAACTCGAGCAGGCTTTCTCGCTCTTCAATTTGGCTTCTGAGCAATTGGCCGCCACGTATGCCGGCCTGCAAAATCAAGTGGCGAGCTTGACGCAGCAACTCGCCATCGCCAATGGCGAGCTGAAACTTCAATTTCTGGAGAAAGAAGCTTTGTCGCAGCGGCTGACGGCCTTGCACTCGGCGCTGCCGGCGGGGGTGGTGGTGCTGGACGAGGCCGATCATGTGATCGAGGCCAACCCGGCGGCGGAAGCCATGCTCGGGCACGCGCTGGGTGGTCGCGCTTGGCCGGTGGTGCAAGCCTGCGCCCTGCGCCCCAGCAATAACCCGGAGGAGTGGATTACGACCGGCCATGCCGAGCCACGGCGCTTGGCTTTATCCACCAGCGCCTTGCCGGGTTCTAGCGGCCAAATATTGCTGTTTCACGACATTACGCAAGCGCATGCCCTGCAATTGGAACTGGCGCGGCATCAACGTCTGTCGGCAATGGGCGAGGTGGCGGCGCGGCTCGCACACCAATTGCGCACCCCGCTAGCGACCGCGCTGCTCTATGCCTCTCAACTTTCCCAACCCCATTTGCCCGAGTCCGAGCGTGCGCGCTTTGGCGAAAAAGTCGTGGCGCGACTGACGCACTTGGAGCATTTGATCCAAGACATGCTGCTATATGTGCGCGGCGAAGTGGGCGGGCGCGAACCAATCCAAGTGGCCGATTTGCTCGCGGATCTGCGCCAGGTGATCGAGCCGCAAATGCTGGAGCGTGGCTTGGTGTTTCAAACGGTAAATGGTGCAGGCGCGGCGCGGCTGTCAGGCAGCCGCGAGGCACTCACCGGCGCGCTAGTGAATCTGCTGGAAAATGCCATGCAATGGAGTCCGGCGGGCGCCAGCGTGAGCCTAGTGAGCGAATTAGTCGGGGAGGAGGTGTGGCTGCGCGTGAGTGACGCTGGGCCGGGTATCGAGCCAGCGACGATCGAGCGCATGTTCGACCCCTTTTTCACGACACGTTCGGATGGCACCGGGCTTGGTTTGGCGATCGTGCGCGGCGTGGTGCAGGCGCATGGCGGCGAGATCATGGTTCAATCCACACCAGGGAGCGGTGCCGCGTTTTCGTTGCGTCTGCCACTACTGAAAATAGAGTAAGCTTAGACTGATGAAGCAACTCCCAATCCTCATCGTTGAAGACGATCAAGACTTGCGTGAAGCCTTAACCGATACGCTGAAACTGGCCGGTTATCACGTGATTAGCGCGCAAGACGGCGAGGCTGCGTTGGCGCTGATGGCGCAGCAAGCCGTAGGCTTGGTGGTGTCGGACGTGATGATGCAACCGATGGATGGGCACACCCTGCTCAAGCGCATCAAAGCGCTCTATCCCCATGTGCCGGTACTCTTGATGACCGCCTACGGCATGATCGAAAAGGCGGTGGAAGCCATGCGCGACGGCGCGTGCGATTACCTCACCAAACCGTTCGATGCCAACAAACTGCTGGCCCAAGTCGCGCGCTACATGCTGACCACCCATTACGACGCCGCCGGCGAGGTGATCGCGCAGGACGCTTTATCGCGTGAACTCCTGTCGCTGGCGCAGCGCGTCGCGGCATCGAGTACCACGGTAATGATCAGCGGCGAATCGGGCAGCGGCAAAGAGGTCATGGCCCGCTTCCTGCATCGCCATTCCCCACGCGCTGACCAAGCCTTCGTTGCCATCAATTGCGCGGCGATTCCTGACAATCTGCTTGAATCGACTTTGTTCGGCTATGAAAAGGGCGCTTTCACCGGCGCGCAGTCGGCGCAGGCCGGTAAATTTGAACAAGCCAACGGCGGCACCATTTTGTTGGATGAAATATCGGAAATGCCCTTGGCGCTGCAAGCCAAGCTGCTGCGGGTGCTGCAAGAGCGAGAAGTGGAACGGGTGGGGGGGAAGAAACCGATTGCCCTCGACGTGCGGGTCATTGCCACCTCCAACCGGGATATGGAAAAGGCGGTCGCGGAAGGTCATTTTCGCGAGGATTTGTATTACCGGATCAATGTTTTTCCCCTGCGCATCGCGCCGTTGCGGGAGCGGGTGCAAGACATTGTGCCGCTGGCGCAGCATCTAATCGGACGCCTTGGCGCGACTACTGGCCGACACGGGCTTTCCCTTTCAAAACAAGCGGAAGAGCGATTGACGCGCTATACTTGGCCGGGTAACATCCGCGAATTAGAGAATGTGATTCAGCGCGCGATGATTTTAGCAACCGGCAACGTGATTGAGGTCGATCACCTGCATTTGCCGGAAGCGGCAAAAATTGCCGCCCCAACGGTGCAAGCGGTTGTCGATACCAGCCGCCCACATGACATGAAGTCGTTGGAGCGGACGCATATTTTGGACACGTTGGCGGCGGTGAAGGGTTCGCGCAAACAGGCCGCGGAGCAGCTCGGCATGAGTGAGCGCACTTTACGCTACAAGCTGCAGCGGTTGCGTGAAGAAGGCATCGATCCCGATGTCGGACGCTAGTTTTTAGAGTAGGTACGCTTCTTGCATTTGTTTTTGGCTGAGGGCCAATAATGGATACCAAAGGTATTGATCAGCTTCTAAGCCAATTGCAGGCTGCGTCCACGCAGGCGGCGGGAAATTCTGCCGCCCAGTCTACGGGTGGGCCGGGCGATTTCGCCGCGCTGTTGCAGACCTCGCTGGACCAAGCGAACAATGCGCAGACGGAAGCAAAGAAGTTGGCCCAAGCCTTGGAGCTAGGCGCGCCTAACGTGAATGTCGAGGACGTGATCATCTCGCTGCAAAAAGCGGATGTGTCGTTCCAAACCATGGTGCAGGTTCGTAACAAGCTGGTAGAAGCTTATCAGCAGATTATGAGCATGCCGGTTTAAGTTTTTCGAGTACGGTCTTGGTGGCATTTTCTGCCGACTAAGGGAAGTGCTCAACACGTGAAGGGCCCTTATGGCGGTAGCAACGCAGCCTTCGATGGTTGCGCAATTACAGAACTTTGGACAGCTCGACAATAGTCAAAAAATCGGCTTAATCATAGCCGTCGCAGCCATCGTCGCCCTATTTTCCGGCGGCTATCTCTGGTACCAAACTCCCACCTATCAAATTCTCTATACCAATCTGTCGGATAAAGACGGCGGCGCGGTTATCAATTCCTTGGGCACAATGAATGTGCCGTTCAAGACCGAAGGCACCAGTGTTATCAAGGTGCCCATGGACAAGGTATATGAAGTGCGGCTGAAGCTCGCCGCGCAAGGCATCCCGAAGGGAAATGTTGGTTTCGATTTGCTGGATAACCAAAAGCTTGGTGTGAGCCAGTTTGTTGAGCAAGTGAATTACCAGCGTGCTTTGGAGGGTGAGTTGACCCGCACCATCGAAGCGGTGTCTGCTGTGCAGGGTGCGCGCGTACATTTAGCCATTCCACGCCCATCGGTGTTTCTGCGCGATCAACAAAAGCCTTCAGCCTCGGTGTTCCTCAATTTGGGTGGGGGCAAGCGGCTTGATCCGTCGCAAGTGAGCGGCATCGTGCATCTGGTCTCGTCCAGCGTGCCCGATCTGCCGACGCAAAATATCACCGTAGTCGATCAAAACGGTAATTTGTTGGTTGCGTCTGATGTGGGCGGCGGTAAAGCCGGGCTTGATCCGACTCAGATTGAATATTTGCATCAAGTCGAAACCAGCTTCGTCAAGCGCATCGAGACGATTATCGCGCCGCTCGTGGGGGCGAATAATGTGCGCGCGCAAGTCACGGCTGATTTGGATTTTTCGCAGACCGAGCAAACTGCAGAAACGTATAAACCCAATCCTGTGCCGCAAGAGGCTGCGATTCGCAGCCAGCAAACCAACGACAGCGGAAGCGGTGCGGGTGTGTCCGCAAGCGGTGTTCCAGGTGCGTTGTCGAACCAGCCACCAGGTGCGGCGTCTGCGCCGATTACGGCGCCAGGCGGGGCAGCCGGCGCGCCGGGTAGCCCGACGGGCACAACCGCAGGTGGCGGAAGTCGCGAATCCACGGTGAATTACGAGCTCGACAAGACGATCAAGCACACTAAGCTGCCAGTGGGCGCAGTCAAACGTTTGTCGGCGGCAGTCGTGGTGAATTATAAAAAGGGCGCCGACAAAGATGGCAAGGTGAGCTTCGCCCCGCTCACTACGGCTGAGTTGACGCAGGTCAATAACTTGGTCAAAGAAGCGATGGGTTTCGACCCAAAGCGCGGCGATAGTCTGAATGTGGTGAATTCCGCGTTCAATCTGTCCGAACCAGAAAAAATCGAAGAGCCAGCCTTCTATGAAAGCCCACGTTTGCAAGCGGCAGGTATGGGCGTGGGCAAATTTTTAGTGATCGCGGGTCTGATTTGGTTCCTGGTGTTCAAGATACTGATGCCGATTCTGCGCCAACTGGCAACGCCCCCACCCCCGCGGCCGATGCAGGAAATGCCAGCGGCGGGGGCGGGGCCGACGCGCGCGACCATGGAGTACCAGGACAATTTACAAGCTGCGCGGCAAATGGCGCAGCAAGATCCAAAAATCGTGGCAAACGTGGTGAAGGAGTGGGTAGGTGGCGAATGAAAGCGGCATTGAGCGCAGCGCGATTCTGCTCATGAGTTTGGGTGAGGAGGGTGCGTCTGAGGTATTCAAATATCTCGGACCGAAAGAAGTGCAGAAGCTTGGTGCGGCGATGGCTGCGTTGCAGAATGTGTCGCGGAGTAAAGTGGATGAGGTGCTCACTAATTTTCGCCAGGAAGCGGAAAGCCAGACGGGTCTCGGCGGCGATTCTTCAGAATACATCAAGACCGTACTCACCAAGGCGCTGGGCTCCGACCGTGCCGCGAATTTGATCGAGCGAATTTTGCATGGCGGCGACACCGCAGGCATTGAGAGTTTGAAATGGATGGATGCAGGGGCGGTGGCGGAGTTGATTAAGAACGAGCATCCGCAGATCATCGCCACGATTTTGGTGCACCTGGATCGTGATCAAGCGAGCGAAGTATTGAGTTCTTTTGTGGAACGGCTGCGCAACGACGTAATATTACGTATCGCCACGCTGGATGGCATTCAGCCCACGGCACTCAAGGATTTGAACGAGGTATTGACCAAGCTGCTGACTGGCAGCAGCAATACCATCAAGAAGGCTGCGATGGGCGGCACCCGCGTGGCGGCGGAGATTCTCAACTTCATGCCGGCTGCGCTGGAGACCACGGTGATCGCCACAGTGCGCGATTTCGATCCGGAAATTGCGCAGAAAATTCAAGATGAAATGTTCACCTTTGACAATGTGAACGAACTCGATGATCGGGCGATTCAGTTGTTGTTGCGCGAAGTACAGTCGGAAAGCCTGATCGTTGCGCTCAAAGGCACGACAGAAGAATTGCGCGAGAAAATCTTCAAGAACATGTCCACGCGCGCATCGGAGATGCTGCGTGAGGATCTGGAGGCCAAAGGTCCGGTACGCGTTTCCGAAGTGGAAGCGGAGCAAAAGGAAATCCTCAAGATCGTGCGCCGTCTGGCGGACGAAGGACAAATCGCACTCGGTGGCAAGGGCGAAGAAGCCTTCGTTTAATCGGCTACTCTCCCCTCGGCGCGTATGTCTTCCAAACCTATCCCCAAAGAGCAACTCTCCGCTTACCAGCGTTGGGAATTGAGCGCCTTCGACCAGCCGGGCGCCGGGGTTAAGCTACCCACCGCCGACGAAATTCAGCGCATTCAACAGCAGGCGTATCAAGAAGGTTTCGCGGCGGGCATGAAGGATGGCCGCGCCGAGGCGCAATCCGTCGCGCAGCAGATGCAAACGCTCATGGCGGAGTTGAATCAGTCCATGCAGCAATTCGAAATCAGCATGGCGCAAGAGATCATGGATCTCGCCTTGGATATTGCGCGGCAGATGGTGCGTTCGGCATTGGCGGTCAACCCGGAGTTGGTGTTGGCGGTGGTGCGTGAGGCGATCGAATCGCTGCCGCAAGTCAATCAAAACCCAGTGTTGATTTTGCATCCGGAAGATGCGCTGCTGGTGCGCAACATGCTGGCACATGAGTACCAAGAAAGCGTATGGCGAGTGGTTGACGATCCCCTGATGGAGCGTGGCGGAAGTCGTGTGGAAACCAGTACCGCCGAAATCGATGCCAATATAGAGAGCCGCTGGCAGCGTATTGTCACGGCATTGGGTTCCAATGCTCCCTGGCGAAAATAAACAAGACGTTCATCTCGAACACTGGCGCAATTTTGTGAGCGATTGCCGGGAGGTCGTGAATGCTACCAAGCCATGGATTCCCACCGGTCGGCTCACCCGGGTAGCCGGCCTGGTGATGGAGGCGGTCGGTCTCAAGCTTGCGGTGGGATCGAGTTGCATCGTGGAATTACCGGGCGGGCTCTCGGTGGATGCGGAGGTCGTCGGTTTCTCCGGCGACCGGCTTTTCCTCATGCCTTCTACCGATGTTTATGGCTTGACGCCCGGCGCGCGCGTGATCCCGATTGAAACGGGCGAAATTGCCACACCCAAGCCGCGGGCCACGATGGCGCGCAAGCGCCGCGCTGAAGATCGTGCGCGGCAAGTGATCGTCGGCCCGGAACTTCTGGGGCGCGTGGTGGATGGCGCTGGCCGTCCGCTGGATCGCTTGGGCCCGATACTGGCTGATAACCGGGTGCCCTTGCAAAGCCGACCCTTTAATCCGCTGGCGCGCGTGCCGATTCGCGATGTGCTGGATGTGGGCGTACGCGCCATTAATTCCTTGTTTACCGTGGGGCGTGGACAGCGCATGGGCTTGTTTGCCGGCAGCGGCGTGGGCAAGAGCATTCTGCTGGGCATGATGGCGCGTTACACCAGCGCCGATGTTATCGTGGTTGGGTTGATCGGTGAGCGTGGGCGCGAGGTGAAGGAATTCATCGAGAATATCCTGGGCCAAGAGGGCTTGGCGCGCTCGGTGGTGGTGGCAGCCCCCGCCGACACGCCGCCTTTGTTGCGCTTGCACGGAGCGGCGTATGCGACTGCCATCGCCGAATACTTTCGAGACCAGGGCAAACATGTGCTGCTCATCATGGATTCGCTCACACGCTATGCCATGGCACAGCGCGAAGTGGCGCTCGCCATCGGTGAACCGCCTGCCACGAAGGGCTATCCGCCCTCCGTATTTGCTAAGTTGCCACAATTAGTGGAACGCGCCGGCAATGGGCGCGAGGGCACCGGTTCGATCACCGCGTTTTATACCGTGTTGACCGAAGGTGACGACCAGCAAGACCCCATTGCCGATTCTGCGCGCGCGATTCTTGACGGCCATATCGTGCTCTCGCGCGCACTTTCTGATCAAGGGCACTACCCGGCGATTGATGTCGAAATGTCGATTAGCCGCGCCATTACCGAAATCGTTTCACCCCAGCAATTGGAGTGGGTACGCCGCTTCAGATATCTTTATTCACGCTATCAACGCAGCCGTGACTTGATCAGCGTCGGCGCTTATGTGCGGGGCTCCGACCCCGCATTGGACGAGGCAATATTGCTCTATCCGCGCCTGGAAGCGTTCTTGCAGCAGAATATGCGCGAGCGTGCCGGGTATGGCGATAGCTGTTTCCAACTCGAACACCTCATCAAGCACTAGCGGGCTGAATCATGCCGCGCTACTTCTCGCTTCAGCCCCTGCATGACCTGGCCAATAACCGGATGGAAGCGGCGACTCGGGCCTTGGCCGAACTCAAGCGGCAATGGCAGTTACAGGAGGACAAGCTCAAGCAGCTGTTCACCTTTCAAGCGGAATACCGTCGGCGCTTGCAGGCTACGCTGACACAAGGTGTGGACATGACGCGTATGCGCGACTTTCAAGTTTTTCTGCATAAATTGGATCTGGCTATTCGGCAGCAGCAGGTCGAAATAGAACACGCCAAGATGCGTTGGGAAAATGGCCAACGTGCCTGGATGGAGGAGCGGCGTAAGCTCAAAACCTATGACGTGCTCAAGACCCGACATCAGCGCAAGGAAGTAGAACGCGAAGGTCGGATCGAGCAGCGCGAGCAAGACGAACATGCGCGCAAGAGCCATGTGCTCAAAAAACCCATGGAGGAGTAGCGAAGCTTTTAAGTGTCTGGCTCCTGTGATACTGGCACGGCTATTGCTCTATTTCCTAGTGCCGGCATCAGGCTGGCATTGACCGAGGGGATACGCATGGAGCAAAGCCCGATTTCGACGCATATCGTGGTGGTCAGCCACAGCGGCGGGAAATTACCTGAATCAAATGCAAATGCCTTGCCAGCCGGCAGGGCGGAAGGCAGTTTCGCCGACCTATTGGCGGCACAAGTCAGCGCTCAGGACGTGAACGGCTTGGGGGCGACGGGCGTGGCGGAGGGGAAACAGCCAGCGCCACCGACAGAAGCACCTGCAATCGAAGTGATTGTCACCAAAGCGGAAGAACAAGCTACGCAACAGTTGGCGGAAGTGCTATCCGCATTACCTCTGCCGCAGTTACCCATAGCCTATCCAGTGGACAACGCTGTTGTAAGGGGAGAAAAGGGCAAACCTGAAGAGCGCCTTTCCTTAGCAGCGAGTGCGAACCCAGGCTCGATATCGACAACGAACGCGCCGACATCGCTGGTTGCGGAGATCAAACCGACAGCATTACCGAGCGTAGCGGCAAGAAACGGGGAGGAGCCGGCAATAATTGCCGCTTCAGACAAAGCCTTGCCAGCGAAACAAGTATTGGGTTTTGAGGTGTTGGAAGGAAAACAAACGCCGTTGATACCCACGCAAATTCCGACGACGGCACGGGCCGAATCGGCGCCGGCCAATGTACCCACGCCTGCCCCCTTGGCCGTAGATGTCAAAGTCGGCACCCCCGGCTGGGATACGGCCTTTTCACAACGCGTGACGTGGGCAGCGACGAACCAGCACCAAGTTGCCGAATTACGTTTAAATCCTCCCAACTTAGGCCCGATCGAAATTCGGATTACGATATCGAATGACCAAGCGACGGCAATGTTTGTGTCGGCCCATGCATCGGTGCGTGATTCGATCGAGGCGGCGCTACCCAGGCTGCGTGAGATGTTGGGGGAAAGCGGGCTCACGCTCGGCAATGTCAATGTTTCTTCGCAATCTTTCCAGCAGCAACAGCAAGCCGGGCAGGGCGAAGAAAAACCCAACGCAAAGCATGGGGAAATTGTCCCCGAACTAGCACTAGCCTCGGCGTTACCAGTGCACGGCGTCTCTTCCCTTATGGCAGGGCGGAATGGCTTAGTGGATATTTTCGCTTAGCCAAAAAAGCTCAACAGCCCCCGTTTGGGCAAGCTCGCATTCCTGCCGAGTGAGGGAGTCAGTTGAGCTTTCCTTTTGCAATTTCCATGACCTCCCCCGCACATCTGACAAACAGGTGGAAAACTCTTCCCAAACTACTTGATTTTAAATCCTTTGAAGGTTATAAATCAGCCGATAGCGACGCATTGGGTGCGTTTTTTTGATCAGGAGTGCTGATGGCAGAGAAAAAGAAAACCGAAGCCGAAGCTGAGGTTGAAGCGCCGGAAGGCGAAGCGGCGGCAAAGCCGAAGAAAAAAGGCAAACTCCTCATTATGCTCATCGCGCTGTTGCTGCTGGGGGGCGGCGGGGGGGCGGCATGGTGGTTTCTGAAGGGTAATAAGCCACATGATCCGAAGGCGGTAGCCCAAAAGAAAGAAGAACCGGAAAAACCGCCGATCTTTATTCGGATTGATACCTTCACCGTTAACCTGAAAAAAGTCGATGCAGAGGAGCATTTCCTTCAAGTCGAGATGCAATTCAAAGTAGTGGATCCGAAAGCGGATGAAGCCGTGAAGCTGCGCATGCCAGAGATTCGTAATGCCCTGCTGTTGCTGCTCTCGAGCAAGACGCAGGAGGAGTTGGCCACGGTGGAGGGAAAGCAAAAACTCTCATCGGACATCGTTACACAATCCAATCAAATCATCCGCGCCAAGGAACCCGCTAAAGACGGCGTGGTCGGCGTTTATTTCACCTCCTTCGTGATCCAATAGAACGCCATGTCCGAGGAAATTCTTTCCCAAGACGAAGTCGATGCGCTACTAAAAGGCGTCCTGGGCGAGGCCGAAGATGAAGGGCCGCAGCAGGATGAAGGCGGTATTCGTACCTATGATATCGGCAAGCAGGAGCGCATCGTGCGCGGGCGCATGCCTACGCTCGAGATCATCAATGAGCGCTTTGCGCGCATGTTTCGTATCGGGCTATTCAACTTCATGCGCCGCAGTGCGGAAATTTCCGTTAGCCCGGTTAAAGTGCTGAAATACAGCGAGTTCGTGCGCAATTTGGTGGTGCCAACCAACCTGAATCTGGTGCGCTTCAAACCACTGCGCGGCACGGCGCTGTTTATTTTCGATCCTAATCTTGTTTTCCTCGTGGTCGATAACTTGTTTGGCGGTGACGGCCGGTTTCACATGCGGGTGGAGGGGCGCGATTTCACGCCGACCGAGCAGCGTGTTATTCAGCGCATGCTCGATGTGGCCTTGGAAGAATACAAAAAATCCTGGGATCCGGTACATCCAATCGAATTCGAGTATGTGCGCTCGGAGATGAATCCCCAATTCGCCAACGTGGCCACGCCGAGCGAGGTGGTGGTGGTTACCACGTTCAATATCGAATTAGGCGAGGGCGGCGGCGATTTCCACGTGTGTATGCCCTATGCTATGATCGAACCGATTCGCGACTTGCTGAGTAGCAGCATGCAAGGGGAGCGCCTGGAAGTGGACGATCGCTGGCTGCGGCTCATGGCGCAGCAAGTGCAAGATGCCCAAGTGGATTTGGTGACAAACCTGGGTGATGCGACCTTGACCTTGCGCGAGGTGATGGACATGAAAGTCGGTGACATCATCCCGCTGCAAATCCCCGATACCCTGACCGCCGAAGTAAGCGGTGTGCCGGTGTTGGAATGCAATTATGGCGAGATGAACGGCCAATACGCGGTCAAAGTGAAGCGGTTCCTCAATACGGCGGAAACTTAGCCCCAACGAGTGGGAGGCGAGCATGGCGGAAGAAAAGGATCAGATATCCGCGGATGACTGGGCGGCCGCAATGACCGAACAGGATACTGCCGCCGCCGGCACTGACGGCGCTGCCGCCGATGATTGGGGCGCGGCACTCGCTGAACAAGCCGCGCAACCCGCGCAAATGCCGGTATTCGATGCCGCCGGCGCACCCACTGGCCAGCCGGCTGCGAATAATCTGGACATGATTCTCGATATCCCGGTGAATCTCACCGTGGAATTAGGCCGCACCAAAATTGCTATCCGAAATCTCTTGCAGCTTGCACAAGGCTCAGTGGTTGAGCTTGATGGCTTAGCGGGTGAACCGATGAGCGTGCTGGTCAACGGTACGCTGGTGGCACAGGGCGAAGTGGTAGTGGTGAATGATAAATTCGGCATCCGCCTCACTGACATCATCACGCCGTCGGAGCGTATCCGCAAACTGCAACGATGAACGCTGTGTATAACGCGAAACTCGCGAAGCGAGCCTGCGTCCCTCTCTCCCGTCTACGGGAGAGAGTTAGGAGAGAGGGAAACGGTCATCGCGAGTTCCATTGTGTGAAGTGGCGCTCGCTATGACCGTTCGGTTCGCGCTCGGCCTTATCCTTCTTTTCCCGCATTTTGCGCATGCAGTCGATGCGCTGCCTGGCACCCCTTCTTTTGGTGGTTTATTCCAAGTATTCATCGCGCTCGTCATCGTGATCGCTGCGATTGCGGGCAGTGCTTGGCTGATGCGTCGTTTTGGCCCGACGCAAATGGGGCCAGGCGGTGCGATGCGCGTGATAGGGGGGGTCATGATTGGCCCACGCGAGCGCTTGGTGTTGGTGGAAGTGAACGATACCTGGCTGATCATCGGAGTTGCCCCTGGTAATGTATCCGCAGTACATAGCATGCCTCGACCGCCCCATGCGGAGCAGACCGCCCAGGCCATGCTCAATCAGCCCGCCTTCGGTGAATGGTTGAAAGAGGCTTGGCGTAAGCGGGGCGGCGCATGAAGCAGCGTGCACGTGTATGGGCATGGTTAATCGCCATATTGTGCTTCGCACCCATGATAGCGTGGGCACAAACCGGCTTACCGGCGCTCTCCAGCACGCCCGGACCGGGCGGATCGACAACGTATACGCTCAGTATTCAGACGCTGATCCTCATCACTGCATTGGGGTTCATTCCGTCCATGCTGCTCATGATGACCTCTTTCATGCGCATCATCATCGTGCTCTCTTTGCTGCGCCAAGCAATGGGGACGGTGCAATCCCCACCCAACCAAGTGTTAGTTGGCATCGCATTGTTCCTGACTTTTTTTATTATGTCGCCGACGCTGGATAAAATTTATCAAGACGCCTATCTGCCCTTGATGGCTGACAAGATCAGCTTCAACGATGCGTTAACCAAGGGTGGCGAACCACTTAAGCAGTTCATGCTGAAGCAAACGCGGCAGGAAGATTTGGCCTTGTTCGTCAAGTTAGCGAATCATCCTCCCTTGCCCGGGCCGGAAGCGGTGCCGATGAAAATCCTGATTCCTTCTTATGTGACAAGCGAACTCAAAACCGCTTTTCAAATTGGCTTTTTGGTGTTCATCCCGTTTTTGATTATCGACATGGTTGTGGCGAGCGTATTGATGTCGATGGGGATGATGATGTTATCCCCGGTGTTGATTTCATTGCCCTTCAAATTGATGCTATTTGTACTGGTGGATGGATGGAATCTTCTGCTTGCTTCCTTAGTGCGCAGCTTTGGAGTGTAATCATGACCCCAGAAACCGTGGTGACGATCGGACAGCAAGCGCTGCAAATGACGATTCTGGTAGCGTCCCCGCTGATGCTTGCAGCGCTGCTGACCGGCTTGTTGGTGAGTATTTTCCAGGCAGCGACTTCCATTAACGAAATGACGCTGACTTTTATCCCCAAACTGATTGTCATGTTCATCGTATTGATTCTTGCTGGTCCGTGGATGATCGATACCATGACCAGTTATATGCGAGAACTGTTCTCCAGCATTCCACAACTTATCCGCTAGCGTTTCGCCCGATGATCAGTATCACTTCCAGCCAGTTAGATGCCTGGTTCGCCCTGTTTATCTGGCCATTTCTGCGTATTCTTGGATTGATGCTATCTGAGCCGTTGCTGGGGCATCGCGCGCTGCCACGCAGAATCAAGATGGGCTTGGCGATGCTCCTGACAATCACGATTGCGCCGCTATTGGAGGTTCCGCCTTCGGTCAGCTTCACTTCGGCGCAAGGCATCGTCATCGCGATACAACAACTATTCATCGGCTTCGCGCTCGGATTTTCCATCCGTCTCGTTTTGAGCAGTATCGAGATGTCAGGGCATGTTACCGGGCTGACGATGGGCCTAGGCTTCGCCGTTTTTTTCGATCCACAAAATTCTGCACAGTCGCCGGTTTTGGCACAGTTCATCGGTATATTCGCGATGCTGGTTTTTTTAGCCATGAATGGCCACTTGATGGTGATTTCCGCCCTGGTGCAGAGCTTTCAAATTGTGCCGGTATCGACTGATTCACTGCACCTTGCCGGTTTCAAGGCATTCGCCGAGGCGGGGGGGCAAATATTTCTGGTGGGGCTGATGCTCTCGCTTCCTATGCTGGCTGCGCTGCTCATTGCCAATATTGCCATGGGAATTTTGTCACGCGCCGCACCGCAGTTGAATCTATTTGCGGTTGGCTTTCCGTTGACACTGGGCGCCGGGTTTGTGGTGCTGTTGATGGCGTTGCCCTATCTGCTGCCGCCGATTACACGTTTGCTGGAAGAGGGTGTGTTACACGGCTTGAAACTGATCGGTTTGTTTCGGGCTGCTGGTTAGAAAATTATTTCGGCGGCGGCGAGATATCGCCCATGTGAAAGCCAAAACCACCGCTTTTCCGGTCGGCGAAATAAGCCTTGAGCGTGGCCTCGATGGTGCGAAACGCAAGGGCTTCCCACGGAATATCCTGCTCCCGAAATAAGGCGACCTCCAAACTTTCCGGACCAGGGCCAAAATCGAGGTTGAGCAGTTTGGCGCGGAACATCAAATAGACCTGATTGATGTGCGGTAAATTGTAGAGTGAATAGAGCGACTGGATTTCTACTTGTGCACAGGCTTCTTCCCAGGTCTCGCGCATAGCACCTTGCGCGGTGGTTTCGCTGTTTTCCATAAATCCGGCGGGTAGCGTCCATAAGCCATGCTTGGGTTCGATGGCGCGGCGACAGAGCAGGATTTTGTCTTCCCATTCAGGAATCGTGCCCACCACCATTTTCGGATTTTGATAGTGGATGGCGCTGCAAGCCGGGCAGATATAGCGCGGCAGATGATCGCCGGGGGGGACGCTGAGCGCGACCGGCCCGCCGCAATGGCTACAAAAATTCATAGTGTGAAAATCGCAAGAGATTCCCGCAAGGTATCAAAATTTCTCCCTGCATGATAGTGCTGAGCGAGTGCGAATCCGTTTAAAATCGACACTTCGCGCGCCACGCAGCGCATTCACTCAATCTTTATAGGGCTTTGGGCGTGGCCAAAATCGAATTGGACTAATGCATGCGACCGACTCATATCGCCGCGATTCTCGAACGCGAATTCAATAGCACTTTAACTGGCCAGCACACGCCTGTGATGTTGTGGGGCCCGCCTGGCGTCGGAAAATCGCAGATTATCGCGCAGATTGCGGACCTGCACCGCGTGCCGCTGATCGACATCCGCTTGTCGCAAATGGAGCCAACCGACTTACGCGGTATTCCATTCCGCTTGAACGATCGGGTTGAATGGGCGATTCCCTCCATGCTGCCCGATGCCCAACGCCATGGTCCGACCGGCATTTTGTTTTTGGATGAAATTACCTCCGCCGCGCCCACGGTATCAACCGCCGCGTATCAATTGATATTGGATCGACGCTTGGGTGATTATTTCATTCCGGATGGCTGGGCAATTTTCGCTGCGGGCAATCGTCAAGGTGATCGTGGTGTGACTTACAGCATGCCTGCGCCGCTTGCTAACCGCTTTACACATTATGAAGTAGAGGCGCATTTGGACGATTGGGTCGCCTGGGCACATGGACGCGGCATCGACGAGCGCATTATTGGTTTTCTGCGCTTTAGGCCCGACTTGTTGTTCAATTTCGATCCGGCACATAACCCAATTGCGTTTCCCTCGCCGCGCTCCTGGGAATTCGCGCACCGCGCTCTGAAAAAGTTTACAGAAATGCCGGTACTGCTGCGTGATGCCCTGCAAGCCTGCGTCGGCCCCGCTGCCGGCATCGAGGTCAAGGCCTTCGTTGATAGCATGGACCAACTGCCCGATATTGACGGCATCGTGCAGGGCCGAGAGTCGCATGTGCCGGCCGGCATTGATTTGCAATATGGCGTTGCCGCGGCCTTGGTACGGCGCGCGGTGCTGGCAAAAGATTCTCCGGATGGCGGCCGGGTCATGGGCAATATCCTGCAATACGCCCGACGTTTTCCGCAGCGTGAGATGGGCGTGATGTTGGTGACTGACTTGCATCGCTCGGTCGGTAAGCCGCTGTTCGCTGTGCCCGAGTTCGCCGAGTGGGCGAACTCGGTCACGGATTTGATGCTCTACGAAATGTAATATGGCGGCCTCGCCTGCCCATCCGATGGAACTCGATTTGACGCAAATCGAGACCAAGCTTGCCGCCGCGCGCACGCGTTTGATTTTGGAAAAACCCTTTCTGGGTACGCTAGTGATGCATCTTGAGCTGAAGGCAGTGCAGGATGACCGCTTGCGCACCACCGGCACTGATGCGCGTTACTTTTACTACAATCCGAAATTCATTCAGCATCTCAACCTGGCGCAAACGCAATTTATGTTGTCGCACGATGCGATGCATTGCGCGCTGGCGCATTTTGCGCGGCGTCAACATCGTGAACTCAAGCGTTGGGATATCGCGTGTGACCATGCAGTAAATCTGCTGTTGTGGGATGAAGGGCTTAAGCCGCCCGCCGGTTGTCTGATGAACCCGGAGTACCACGGCCTGACGGCGGAAGAAATATATCCGCTGATCCCGCCCGATACCTCGGAACAAACCATCGATAGCCATCTGTACGACAGCGATTCGAGCAGCGGTGCGCAAAGCCAGCCGAATCAACAGCAATCGCCGCAGAATCAGGAATCGGAGCAATCGGCCGGAGAAGGCCAGGGACAAGGCGAAGGCCAGGAGCCGCCGCCGGAACAGCGCCAAGGTGATTCTCAAGGTCAAGCCGCCAAGCAGGAACAAGGTGCTGGCAACCAGCCGCAAATCGAGAGCTTAAGCGAAACCGAGAAGGAAGAACTGGGCCGACAGTGGCAGCAACGCCTTGCTGCTGCCGCACAACAGGCGGCGCAAGCCGGCAAACTGTCGCAAACGCTGGCGCGCATGGTGGACCACTTGCTGCAGCCGCAATTACCCTGGCGCATGCTTCTTGCGCGTTACATGAAAGTTTCAGCGCGTGATGATTACAGCTTTCAGCGTCCGTCACGGCGCGAAGGTGAGGCGATTTTGCCCAGCCTGTCCTCAAACATGATTGACGTGCTTGTCTTCGTGGATACCAGCGGTTCAATCAGTGACGAGGAGTTAGGCGAGTTTTTGTCCGAGGTCGATGTGCTTAAAAGCCAGTTGCGCGCGCGCATTACCTTGCATGCTTGTGACGATCACTTGTGCGAGAACGGGCCATGGGCTTTTGAAGCTTGGGAAGCGCTAACCTTGCCGAAAAATCTAACCGGTGGTGGTGGCACCAGTTTCAAGCCGCCATTCGAGTGGATCGATCAAGCACAGCTGCACCCCGATCTGGTGGTGTACTTTACCGATGCGGAAGGCGACTTTCCCGC
This sequence comes from Burkholderiales bacterium, assembly GCA_030681095.1. GTDB lineage: Bacteria > Pseudomonadota > Gammaproteobacteria > Burkholderiales > Thiobacteraceae > RBG-16-58-11. Next base: position 15,199 of record JAUXTZ010000397.1, on the reverse strand, counting down.
ACGTGAGCCACACTGTCCGGTGATTTGGCTCGTCAAAGGCAAAGCCCCCACGCCTTGGGGCCAGCGCATTCAACTCAATTAAACCGGGCACGCACCTGCGTGGCCAGCGTTGAACCTGCGATCGGTTGCAGGGTGTCGAGCAGGATGGCTTGAGCGCGCTCGGTTTCACTGAGTGCTTCGTGCGTGGCTAATTGTTTTTCCAGCACGGCGAGATCGGCTTCCGCCGCATCGGTTTTCGCGGCATGGCGTAGATTGACCCGTGCGCGCAGCACCTCGTTCGGTGCCTCGCAGGCGAGGATGAGGAAAGGTTTGCCCATCGCTTCGAACATTGCTCGTTGACTGTGCTTGAGAAACGCTGCATCGAGCACCACGGAAAACCCTGCGCCCAGCACCATTTGGGCAATTCCCTGTAAGCGCTCATAGGTGCGCTGCGTGGCGTCAGCCGTGTACAGGCCGTTCCCCAGACCAGATTTCGATTGTGCCAGCGGGGCGAGGCCGAACAGGCGTTTGCGCTCGACATCGGAGCGAACATGAATGGCCGGGAGATGCGCCGCCAACTCGCGCGCCACTGTGCTTTTGCCGGAACCAGAGACGCCGCGCATCAAAATCAGCAGGGGTGGTTGGGGTTGGCTCACTTGCTGCGCCCAATCCAGGTAGTGCTGGAACTCTGCCCAGGCTTGCGTGCGCACCGTGGACGGCGTTTCGTGTTGCGTGGCGCGCAGCGCGGCGATCTTGGCGCGCACTACCGCGCGGAACATCAGGTAATAGCGCAATACCTTGAGTCCGGCAAAATCGCCGGTTTGTTCCAGATAAGCGTTCAGAAAGCGGAAGCCCAAATCGGGGCGGCCGCGGCTGGCGAGATCCATGACCAAGAAGGCGATTTCGCTCATGACATCGATCCAGCGAAAATCCGCGTTGAACTCGATGCAGTCGAAAGGCACGATCTCGCCCTCGAGCATGACCATATTGCCGAGGTGCAAGTCGCCATGGCATTCGCGCACAAAGCCATCGCGTTTGCGTTGCAGAAAAAGTGCCGCATCCGCCGTGAATAGCGCTTCGGTGGCCTGTGCTAAGCGGGCCAATTGCGCGCGCTGTGTATCGTGGTCAAGCAGCGGTTCTATCTGCGTAAAGTTTTGGCGCGCGGCAGCATGTACCGTGTCGGGCAGGCCATAGGTTTGCTCCATCGTGGCGGCTGGGACAGCTTGATGGAATGCAGCCATGCGGCAAGCAAGGACATCAAGTTGGGCTGCTTGCAATTCGTTGCGTGCCATCACGTTGGACAGCAGTACCTGCTGCGGGAAGCGGCGCATTTTGACGGCGTATTCGATCGGCGCACCAGTGCCGCCCCATTGCGGCGCATCGACCGATCCAGTGATTGGCACCACGCCGAGATACAAATCGGGCGCGAGGCGTTGGTTCAAACGCTGCTCTTCCTCGCAGTAATATTTACGCGCCTCCAGGGTGGTAAAGTCGAGAAAGCCGAGGTTATAGGGTTTTTTGAGTTTGTAAGCGTATTCGCCGGCGAGCAGCACGGCCGAGATGTGGGTTTCCAGCAGCGCGACTTGATCGACCGGATGCGGGTAAACGCCGGGCTGTTTGAGATGCTCGATGAGGGTAGGAAATGCGATGGCCGGATCCAGCATGGTGCGGGGCTTATTCGGCTTCACTTGATGAGCGCTGACCCTTCATTTCCGCTTCCAGACGCTGCATAGCGGAGAGTAGTTGTGCGGTGCGGCGCGCGACGCGCGATTCCAGATCCTCATTGATACGCGCGAGTTCGGTCGTGCGTTCCGCTACGCGGCGTTCCAAGTCGTCGCGTGTTTTGAGCAAGTCTTGTTCGATGCGCTGGCGTTGAGCGATTTCTTGTTCCAGGTGCTTCATGGTGCTGGAGAGCTTCCGATTCAGACGAAGCACGTAAGCATAGGCCGCGGCCAAGGTGAGAATGATGACGAGCGCGGCGGTAATCCACATCCAGTATTGCTTGAGCAAATCCAGATAGCTGAGTTTGCCGTAATTGCGATAAGGGCCGACCCGTAATTCCAGCATCAATTGCTGCACACTGTGATAGTCGAGTGGAACCGTCCATTCCGCATAAGCACCGGCACTGGCGGCAGGGTCGCCGGGCGACATTTTTAATAATGCGATGGTAACGAGCTGGGCCAGTTTTTCCGGGGTATGGTGCAGCACGGCGAATGCCCAATCAGGATAAAGTGGCGTGCTGAGCGCATAGGGAAAGCCCTCTGCTTGTTGTGGATTCAGGATGCGGTAATCCTGGAGATTGATTTTTCCGGCGAGTGCCATGCTTTCGAGTAAATCGGTGCGCACCGTGCCGGCATCGGCTTTGCCATCGCGCACAGCAAACACAATGTCGTCTTGCGGAAAGCCGGCGAACTGCAAGCGCTTGAAATCTTTGTAGGGGTCGATGTTGGTTCGCTTGAATTCACGCCAGGCGAGCCACCAGCCGCCAAAGGCGCTCTCATGTACCGCCATGAAACGCTTACCTTTCAGGTCGGCCAAGGTTTGAATATCTGCACGGTCGGCACGACTGAAGATCACCGCGCCCAGCACGCTATAGCCACCCTGGGGTGTTTTACTTTTCAGCGTGGCGATGCGCGTGACGCCGAAGCTGTATTCAAGTTCGGCATACGATCCGGGGTTGGTCAGCACAAATTCGAGATCCCGATACTCTACCGCTGGACCGATGTCATCATTATTGAGCGGCACAATGACAAAGTTATAACCGGGAATTTCCCGAGAAAGGTAGCGCGCGGTGGGTGACCAGGCTTTTAAGGCTTCATCCTTGCCGCGATGGGCGAGCACCCCTACGCGCACCAGATGATCGGCTGCCAGCGTAGGTTGCGGGATCAGCCCCGACAAGCTCAAGAACATAATCCCTAGGGTGATCAAGAGACGCGGCATGGGGTCGGTTTGGGAGGAAATAGGATTTTGGGGTAAATAGTCTAGCATAATCTCCCGCCCTATCTGGATGTCATAAAATACCTCGTGCCGCACTCTTGAGACCGTCGCAAGCCCTTAAAAAACCACAAAAAGGGGCTAGTATTATTTTTCCAGGTTGCTATAATTTCGCGGTCGGTCGGGGATCGAAATATGGTTTGACCGATTTCTGATTTTGGTTTTGTCTTACACACTAGGAAAAGGGAAAAAAATGAAACACACTGCTCTGTTCGCCGCTTTGATCGCTGCTCTGTCGCTGGCTGCATGCGGCAAAACCGAAGCGCCTGTTGAAGCTCCTAAGGCTGACGCTGCTGCTCCGGCTCCTGCTGCTCCGGCTATGCCTGCTGCTGACGCTGCTGCTCCAGCTATGCCTGCTGCTGACGCTGCCAAGCCTGCTGATGCTGCTGCTCCGGCTATGCCTGCTGGCGACAAGAAGTAATTCGCTTCTTGGTATCAATAAAAAGCCGGCCTCGTGCCGGCTTTTTACTTTCTAGTGTCCGAGCTGAGCGCTTGCCTTACACCGTTCTCCAATCAAATCCCAAAGCCTGATCGGCGATGCCGATCCATTCCTCAGCGCAGTTGAGCGCCTCTGCCAACGCCGCGCGCGCCAGTTCCGGCATATTATTCTTTTGGCTCAAATGCGCTGCAACTAAATGGGTGAGATGTTGGGTGTCGATGCTGCGCAGTAGCGCGGCGGCGGCGTGATTGTCCAAGTGGCCAAACCGTCCACCAACTCGTTGTTTCAGGCTATTGGGATAAGGTCCGTTGGCAAGCATGCCGGCATCATGATTGCATTCCAGCACTAAAGCGTTGCAGCCGGAGAGCATTTGTTCGATATGGGGGGTGATCATGCCCGTGTCGGTCAGTACGCCTAAGCGGTGTTGACCATCGCCAAAGACAAATTGAATCGGTTCGCGCGCATCGTGCGGGACGGGAAAAGGTTCAATGTAAAGATCGCCCACCGCGAACGCAGCGTGGCTGTCGACCACGCGGGTATCCAGCGGCATTTGATCCAAATTTGAAAGATAGGCGAGGCTGCCGTGGGTGAGCCACACCGGCAGATTGAATTTGTTTGCGAAGCGCGTGACACCGCCAATATGATCGGAATGTTCGTGGGTAACCACGATGCCATTGAGATCGGTGGGCTCAAGCTCGAGCCGGGCTAAGCGAGTGACGGTTTCCTTAATGCTGAAGCCGCAGTCGAGGAGGACGCGGGATACGCCAACCTCCACCACCAAAGCATTGCCTTCACTGCCGCTGCCCAGGCAGGCAAAGCGCATTTATTTGAGTTGCTCGTAGAGCAGGGTGAGAATCTTAGTCGCCGTTTCCGACTTGTCCGTGGCGCCGTCTTTGGCCAGCAATTTGACTTGGCTACCGTCGCCGGCCTCAATCACTTGGATCTGATACTGCTCTTGCCCCTTTTTCTTATCGTCGCCGCGCCAGAAGGCCAATTTAGAGAACCAGCCTTTCTTTTCTTGTTTTTCGATATCCAGTTCCGGGTCGATGTAGCGCACGTAATACACGCCGCGTGAACGATCACGGTCTTCCACCGTAAAGCCGACGCGATCCAAAGCCAAGCCCACACGACGCCAGGCGCGATCAAACGGATCATAGAGCGCAAGGCTGCCGCCGCCATCGGCGGGACGGGTAAGTTTGGCGCGCTCTTGTGTTGTACCACCAGCAAATTGTGCTTTAGCGCGTGTCTCCTCGACACCGAAGCGCACCATCAGGCGGCGCAAAAATTCAGCTTCCAGTTCCGGGTCGGCCGGCCGCGGCTCCCACACTGTTTGATTGCCGCCGTCGCCGCCTTTGATCACCTCGTACATGCCGCGATGGCTGACGTAAACTTCGGTAAATCCGGTTTCCTTGCTGGGCTCAAGCCGGGTACGGAATTTATCCATTTCGGATGTGGAGTAAAGGCTATCCAGCAGCTTCCCCAGCGTGTTTCGGATGATGTCTTGCGGTATCTTGGCGCGGTTTTCCGCCCAATCGGTTTCCATGATACCGGCTTCCGGATTTTCGATTTTGATGATGAAACCGTTTTCCTGCCAGAATTCACGCACCACCGGCCAGACTTGATCCGGGCTGGCTTTCACCACCAGCCAGCGCTGGCTGCCAGCGCGATCAACGCGGGCGTTGGAAAGTTCGGGTAGCAGATTCGCGTTTTCACGTTGCGTGGTATTCGTCCGCTCTTTGTTATAAACCGAGTAGGTGGCGGTGCTGCGTGTGTTGATGTCCGGCACAGCAAATCGATCATCCTGGTTGGCAGAGCTCAGATCCGGCGGCACTTCCAGCGAAGGAGCCTTGCCAGCAGATTTGTAATCGATTTTCTTTTGCTCAAGCGAAATGGAAGAGCAAGCGCCCAACAGGCCGGCTGTAATCGCGATAAGGACTAGGTATTTGGTTCTGCTATGCATGATGCTCCATCCTTCCAACCTCGATTCGTGTAATCCCGAGTTGGTCAATTAACTTGCTTAAGAGTTCACCCCGGCCTGGCGCATGGCCTGGCGCAGCGTCTCGTGATGGGCGGGCTCAAGCGGGGTGAGCGGCAGGCGGATGCCGCCTGCGATCAAGCCCATTTGCTGTACACACCATTTCACCGGGATCGGATTTGCCTCCACGAATAGCTTCTCGTGTAGTGCAAACAGTTTGGCATTGGCGGCACGTGCGGCTTCTAATTGCCCGCTCAGGGCGGCGGCGCACATCTCGTGCATCAGCTTCGGCGCCACGTTGGCGGTGACCGAGATCACGCCGTGCCCGCCCATCAGCAGCAAGGCGACCGCACTCGCATCGTCGCCGCTGTAAATGGCGAAGTCCTTGGGCGCACGTAAAATCAGATCGGTGCCGCGTTGCAGGTTGCCGGTAGCGTCCTTGATGCCGACGATATTAGGGACTTGGGCCAGTCGCAGTGCCGTGTCATTCGCGATATCGGCGACGGTGCGGCCCGGCACGTTATAAATAATTTGCGGGATATCGACTGCATCGGCTACCGCTTTGAAATGGCGGTACAAGCCTTCTTGCCCCGGCTTGTTGTAATAGGGGGCAACCAGCAGGCAGGCATCGGCGCCGGCTTTTTTGGCGCTGGTGGTCAATTCGATCGCTTCGGTGGTGGAATTGGCGCCGGTACCGGCGATGACCGGCAGGCGGCCGCGCGCGGTCTTCACCGCTTCCTCAATCAACTTACAATGCTCGTCGAAATCCACCGTCGGCGATTCTCCGGTGGTGCCGACCACGACCAAACCGTCGGTTTGGTTGGAAATATGGAATTCGATTAGCGCGCGGTAACGGTCCCAATCCAGGCTACCGTCCTCACGCATCGGGGTCACAAGTGCGACCAGGCTACCCTTGATCATGCGCGTAAATATCCGTAAAAAACGGCCATTTTACCTCAAGGGCGGGGAACCCGGGATAGAAAACGGGCTGAGAAATGAAAAACGGCCGACGGCGGTAGTAAAACCGCTCGGTCAGCCGTTCGCTAGACCAGTCGGGGCGCCGGGGGCCGGCGCGCGGACTAATCTATATAGCTGTACATTTTGTCGAGAAAGTCGCTCACGTCCACATCGGACAGATCGGACGGAATGGTGTTTTCCGCCTGCGTGATCTCGTAGTGATCGATTTCGCGGTGGATCAGATCGGCAACCGCCGGATTCCAGCCCGAGGAAAGCGCTTCTTCCTCATATTCATCGATCGGATCAACTTCGCCCGTGCTCATGTCTTTCATCACTAACATGTCACACCTCCTTACGGCAAACCCATTTCGCCGCCTGTAAATTTCATAACGGCTGGCCCCGCAAAAGGTTGAGCAATGATCGATCAATAATTTCTATAGTTGAGTACGGTGGGGTTGAGGCGGCAATCTACACGAACAAATTCAGTACCGCGTCCAGGCCGCCATAGTTAATGGCATAGCTGGTCTGCGCACGCACGACGGGTTTGGCGTGATAAGCGATGCCGATGCCGGCCTCGCCCAACATTTTCAGATCGTTTGCGCCATCGCCGATGCCGATCACTTGCGCTTGGCGCAAACCCAACTCGTCGCGCACCTGCTTGAGCCAATCCGCTTTACCCTGGGCATCGACAATTTTGCCCAGCACGCGGCCGGTCAGCTTCCCATCGATAATTTCCAGCACATTCGATGCGGTGTAGTCGAGATTGAGCCGGGCTTTCATCCGATCGGTAAAGAAAGTGAAGCCGCCCGAGACCAGCAGGGTTTTGATGCCGCGTTGCTGTAAGGCTTTGATAAAAGTCTCCGCGCCGGGGGAGAGGCGCAGGCGTTCGTCGTATACCCGTTGCAGTGCGCCGGCATCCAGGCCGGCGAGCAGCGCCACGCGCTTGGTCAGGCTCTGCGCGAAATCCAGCTCACCGCGCATGGCAGCTTCGGTGATCGCCGCCACTTGGGGTTTGAGATTCATCATATCGGCGATCTCATCGATGCACTCGATGGTGATCAAGGTCGAATCCATATCCATTACCACCAAGCCGATTTGATCCAGGGTTTGTGTATCCGGCACGAAGGCGTAATCAAGCTGGGTTTGGGCGCATAGCGCTTCGATCTCGGGATGGGGGCTGGCTGGCTTCACGCGAAATACATTGGCGGCAATCTGCTCAATGTTATTTGCGCCGGTCAGCTTGGCAAGTTGTTTGAGGTCGGCGGTTTCGACGTTGGCGCCTTGGATGATGAGATGCATGGATGTGCTTTCTTGAATTTCAAAATCTTGCCACAGAGAACACAGAGGTCACAGAGAACAGCGTAAGAGGGAGGTTTTCTCTGTGTGCTCTGTGACCTCTGTGGCAAAAGGGTTTACACCGCTAATTCCTTAAAAATTTCCTGCACCGCCTGCACGCGCCGCGCCGTGTCTGCACTCGCGACAGCCACTTTGAGCTTGTCCGGCCCTGCGAGTTTGTAATGCTTTTTGGTTTGAATCAACTGAATGATCTTGCCGGGATCAATTGGTGGGTTGGGCATGAATTGTAATGTTACCGTATCGCTATGGGCATCGATGCGGCTGATGCCGAGCGGCTTGGCTGCGATGCGCAGGCGGTGCGTGTCGAGCAGGGTTTTGGCTTGTGCCGGTGGCAGGCCAAAGCGGTCGATCAGTTCTTCGTGCAGGGCGTCGAGCGCATCCTGCGTGTCGCAATTCGCCAAGCGCTTGTAGATGACCAGCCGCTCATGCACGTCGGCGCAGTAGTCATTGGGCAGTAGTGCTGGGGCATGCAGATTAATCTCGGTGGTGATATGCAGCGGCGCATCCATATCCGGCTCTTTGCCCGCTTTGAGCGCCTTGACCGCGCTATTGAGCATTTCGCTATACAGCGTGAAGCCGATTTCCTGCATTTCGCCGCTTTGCGACTCGCCCAGCAACTCGCCCGCGCCGCGAATTTCCAGATCATGCATAGCCAGGTGAAAGCCGACCCCTAAGTCTTCCATCAACTGAATCGCTTCCAGGCGCTTCTTCGCGGCCGGGGTGAGTGCGGTATCGGGTTGCGTGAGCAAATAGGCATAGGCCTGGTGGTGCGAGCGGCCGACCCGCCCGCGCAATTGGTGCAACTGGGCCAGACCGAATTTATCCGCGCGGTTCATGATGATGGTGTTGGCACTCGGCACGTCGATACCGGTCTCGATAATCGTGGTGCACAGCAGCACGTTAAAGCGTTGATGGTAAAAATCGCGCATCACATGCTCCAACTCACGTTCGCGCATCTGGCCATGGGCGATACTGATGCGCGCCTCAGGCAAGAGCTTCTCCAGCTTTTCATGCATGTTTTGGATGGTTTCGACTTCGTTGTGCAGGAAATAGATCTGGCCGCCGCGCTTCAATTCGCGCAGCACCGCCTCGCGGATCAGGCCTTCGCTAAAAGGGTGCACAAAGGTTTTGATCGACAGGCGCTTTTGCGGTGCGGTTGCGATCACCGAAAAATCGCGCAACCCGTCCATCGACATCGATAGCGTGCGTGGGATGGGGGTGGCGGTGAGCGTCAACACATCCACTTCGGCGCGCAGCGCTTTCAAGCGCTCTTTTTGCCGCACGCCAAAGCGGTGTTCTTCATCGATGATCACCAAGCCCAGATTCTTGAACACGACATCTTTTTGTATCAGGCGATGTGTGCCGATGATGATATCGATCTTGCCCTCAGCCAAACCCTTGAGCGCTTCGGCTTGCTCCTTGGCGGAGCGAAAGCGCGACAACTCGGCCAGCTTCACCGGCCATTCCCCAAAGCGGTCGGAGAAAGTATTGAAATGCTGTTCCGCGAGCAGCGTGGTCGGCACCAGGATCGCCACCTGACGGCCATCGGCCACGGCGAGGAAGGCGGCGCGCAACGCTACCTCCGTCTTGCCGAAACCGACATCGCCGCACACTAGGCGATCCATCGGCTTGCCGTTCGTCATGTCTTCGATCACCGCCAGGATGGCAGCGGATTGATCCGGCGTCTCCTCGAACGGGAATCCAGCGGCGAAGGCTTCATAATCGTGCGGCTTGAGTTGGAACGCATAGCCCTGCCGCGCCGCGCGCTGGGCGTAGAGATTAAGCAGTTCCGCCGCCGTGTCGCGTACTTGCTTGCGCGCTTTCTTCTTGGCTTTCTCCCACTGGCCGCTGCCGAGCCGGTGCAGCGGTGCTGTTTCCGGTGCGCCACCGCTGTAGCGGCTGATCAGGTGCAAGCTCGCCACCGGTACGTACAGCTTGTCGCCGCCGGCGTATTCCAAATGCAGAAACTCGGTTTCACCTTCACCCAGATCGAGCGTGACTAGGCCCAGATAGTGGCCGATGCCATGTTCTTCATGCACTACCGGGTCGCCCACGCGCACCTCGGACAGGTCGCGCAGCAAGTGCTCCGAGCTGGTTTTGCGCACTTCGCGCAGCCGCGCTTGGCGTACTTGCAGCGCGTACAGCTCGCTCTCGGTGACCAGCGCGATTTTGTCGCTTGGCAGGACAAAGCCTTGGCTCACTGGCAGCGCGGCGAGCATGATTCTTTCCGTACTGGTGTTGAATGCCGCATAGTTATCGCACAGCACCGGATGAATGCCTTGCTCAGTAAACAACTGCGCCATGGTTTCGCGCCGCCCCAGGCTCTCCGCCGCGATCAATACGCGGCCATCAAAGTGGTCAAGAAATCCCTGCAACTGGGCAAGCGGCAGATCCGCGCGCCGATCCACATGAATCGGCGGCAAGGGTTCGGTGGCGCAGGCGACGGTATGCGCGGGCAACTCAGCCGCCTCGATCAACTCGATGCGCGGGAATGCCTTGAGCTGCCCGAACAACTGATCGGTGGATAAGAATAAATCTTCCGGCGGCAGCAGCGGCCGGTCGCGGTCACCTCGCAACAACTCATAGCGCGAGCGGGTGTCGCGCCAAAATTGATCCGCGGCATCCTGCACCGCGTGATGCAGGCACAGCAGTGGCTCGGGCGGCAGATAATCCAGCAGCGTCGCCGTCGCATCAAAAAAAAGCGGCAAGTAATACTCGATGCCGGGGGGCGAGATGCCGTTGCTTACGTCTTTATATAAGCGGCGCTTGGATGGATCACCCTCGAACTGATCGCGAAATTTTTGGCGAAAGCAGCTGATACCGGCTTCGTTCAGCGGAAACTCGCGCGCTGGCAGCAGCCGTACTTCTTTCACTGGGTAGATACTGCGCTGGGTATCGACATCGAAGGTGCGCAGGGTTTCGATTTCGTTGTCGAACAAGTCGATGCGATAGGGCACCGTGCTACCCATCGGGAACAGATCGATTACCCCGCCGCGCACGCTGTATTCGCCCGGCGCCTGGACTTGGGTGACGTGGGTGTAAGAGGCTAGTGTCAACTGTTTGCGTAAGCCATCCACATCCAGTTTTTCACCCTGTTTGAGAAAGAAAGTATGCGCCGCGAGAAAAGCCAGCGGCGGCAGCCGATACAGGGCGGTGGTCACCGGCACCAGCGCAATGTCGAATTGACTGTGGCTAATCTGGTTCAGCGTTGCCAGCCGCTCCGAGATCAAATCCTGATGCGGCGAGAATTTGTCATAAGGCAGCGTTTCCCAATCTGGCAGCAAATGCACCGACAGGCTGGGGTCGAAACAGGGAATCTCATCCTTCAAGCGCTGCGCGTCGAGCGCCGAGGCGGTGAGCACCAGAATGGGTTTTTTTGCCTGCGCCAATTCGGCCAAAGCGAGTGCATCGGCGCTACCGATCAGACCAGAATAGCGCCGAAATTGGCTAGGGGTGGGGAGGGGGCCGGGAAGCAGCATGGCAGGCGAAAAGCCTGAATTATAAGCTAATTGCCTAGCGGCCTGCTGTCCGTGTTTAAGTTGTCAGTGCGCCATGCCGCTATTTACCCTATTCCACCCATTAGGTGCGCCCATGGAACTTCAAGTGATCCGCGCCGAGCAATTTCCGCTCGGTAAACCACTCCCGTGTAATCTCTACGATCGCAACGGCGCCTTATTGCTCAAGGCGGGAGAAGTCGTGAACTCGCATCGCCAGTTGGAAGAGCTGTGCATCGATGGCTTATTCATCCCCAAGCAAGACAAAGCCGACGCGCCGCCCGAGCCACCGAAACAATCGCCGTTTGTCTTGCTAGATGCCCTGCCGGGTGTGGTGGAGCGTTTGTTTGGATACATGTCGGTGGAGCCGAATTTTTCCGGGCGCACGCTGGCGGTCGCCAAAACCATCCAAGCGGCCTGCGAGATCGACCGCGAAGCCTGCGTGGCCTGGGTGTTTATCGGGCCCGATGTGCGCTATGTCATCGCGCATCCGATTCATAGCGCCATTCTGTGCGAGTTGGTCGCGCGCCAATTGGGCTGGTCGGCAGAAGAACGGCTGTCGCTGCTCAGCGCAGCACTTTGCATGAACATCGGCAAGCTCGTGTTGCAGCATAAACTGAGCATCCAGGCCAAACCGTTGGAGCCAGCGCAACGGGTGGAGATGCAAGCGCATTGCGAGCAGGGGGTAGCAGTGCTGCAAAAGTTGGAAGTGAGCGATAAGGCTTGGCTCAATGCGGTCGCCCAGCATCATGAGCGGCTCGACGCTAGCGGTTATCCCAAGCAATTGGCGAGTGAAGCCATAAGCCGCGAAGCACGGCTGATCGCCGTGGCCGATGTCTATACCGCGCTGGTGACCGCGCAAGCCCACCGTCCAGCGCAGATCGCCAATGCGGCGTTTAAGGCAATCTATGCGCAGCGCGGCAAGCAACTCGATAGTCAAATGACCGACACCTTAATCAAGGTGATGGGCGTTTTCCCTCCCGGCTGTTACGTCAAATTGGCCAACGGCGAGATCGCGGTGGTGGCGCATCACGGCCCCACGCCGACTGCGCCGATTGTCTACAGCTTCATCAATCCGCGCGGCCAAGCGGTCAATGTGTACGCCAAGCGCGAATGTGCACATGCCGAATTTGCGATCAAGGAAGTGCTGATCAAATCCAAAGTCGTTGTGACGCTCAACCAAAAACCCAAGATTTGGGGCTATAAAGCCTAATCCTTAACTTGATTTCTGCTATATCGGGGCCATTATAAATATATGCCCTTCAAAAATCGCATCGACGCGGCTGACCAACTCGCCGCCAAGCTCAGCCCCTATCATGGGCAGCATCCGCTTGTGCTGGCCATCCCCCGAGGCGCCGTGCCCATGGCCAAACGCATTGCCGAAGCGCTGCAAGGCGAGTTGGATGTGGTGTTGGTGCGCAAGCTAGGTGCTCCCTACAACGCGGAGTTTGCCGTCGGTTCGGTAGACGAAAGCGGTTGGATCTATGTCTCGGAATACGCGCTTGCGGCAGGTGCGACGCCGGCTTACATCGAGCAGGAAAAATCACGCCAGATGGAAACCATGCGCAAGCGCCGCGCCCAGTACACACCGATTCGAGCACCGATCGATCCGACCGGGCGCATCGTGATCGTGGTGGATGATGGATTGGCCACCGGCGCCACCATGATTTCCGCCCTGCATTCGCTGCGCGCCAAGGGCACGGCCAAGCTCATTTGCGCGGTGCCGGTTGCGCCACCTGATACGATCGAAAAAGTGGCAGGTTATTGCGATGAAGTCGTGTGTCTGGAAACGCCGTATGATTTTCGGGCGGTCGGGCAGTTTTACCGCGACTTTCCTCAGGTGGAAGATGAGGAAGTGATTGAGATTCTCAAACTTCAAAACTTAGCCGCGAATTAACGCCGATTTTTTAACAACGCTTACGCAGGTTTTTTTATTCGGGCAATAAGTAGCGGTTAACAGTAGTAACGGCAACGCCCGCGACAGCGGGCGTTGGCTAAACAATAACGCAACAACGATGGAATATGGCCCTTGACACCATACCGTGGCAATGCCCATAATCCAACAATGAATCGCGCCAAACTGCTGTATAGGGAGAAGCGTTCTTACGCCGGGGGCGTTATCGAAATGATTGTCTGGCAAGTGCCTGCGCCCGTCCCGCCATCAGAACACCCTTTCAAATACCGCTTGGCATTTGTGCATGACGGCAAGCGAATAGTCGGTTACGACAACGAACGCGGCAAAGGCGATCACAAACACCTAGGCAAAAAGGAGATGCCTTACCAGTTTGTAGATGAAGCGCAACTATTGGCGGATTTCTGGCAAGACGTGAAGGAGGCAACAAAATGAAAGCCCATAATGCAGTACTGCACCTGACCGTTGGTGAGCCGATGGAAGCCAGCCTTACACGTGCCGCGGCTGCCATGAAATCCGCTAAACAAGGCAAGCGGGTCAAACCCTATTTCGGCGTGGGCTTTGATGAAGTCGGCAAAATGTTCTCGGTTTTTACCCCCAAGCGATGGGAATTGATCGGCGCATTGCGCGAAAGCGGCGCGACCACCGTAGCGGAACTTGCCCGCCAACTCAAACGCGACTACAAAAATGTGCACAACGATTGCGAACGCCTGATCGAATGGATGGCGATCGAGAAGGACGAGAACGGTTTGGTTTTCGCGCCCTATTCAGAGATTGTGGTGGACATGAAACTACCGGACAGCCGTGCGGCGTGCTAGGTTAAGCCCATACACAATCTCAACGCGCTTTCACCCGTCCTCCATCCTTAATCTTGTCATCGGGATGCGTGATGATCTGATCCCCTGCTTTGATTCCCGATAGCACCTGCACGATCAGTCCCGCGCGTTGACCGATTTCAACCGGTTGGGTTTTCGCGCGACCGTTCTCCACGATAAAAACAGCCCAACCCTGCTTGAATTTAAAAAGGGCGCTGGCGGGAATTTGCAATACATCTGCACCTTCCCAAACCACAAAGCGCGCTTCTACTCGGTAACTATCGCCCAGGCGACGCCAAATTTCACGCGGCGAGGTAATGTCTGCGATCACGCGTACGCGTTGCTCTTCCACGCCGAGCGCGGACACTTTAGTAAACCCAGCGGGTTCGATCATGCGCACCGCGCCTTGTAGCGTCTCACTACTGCCCCAGCGATCCAGCAGCACCTTTGAGCCAGGCGCAATTTGCACCGCATGGGTGGACAGCACCTCGACCACCACCTCCAAGGTTTCGGGATTTCCAATCTCGATTAAGGGTTGCCCCGCCTGCACTGTGCCTTCGCTCTCGTGCACCAACTTAAGTACATGGGCATCGACTGGTGCGCGCACGCTTAAAGTCTCGGCGGGTTTGCCAGTTTGCAAACTGCTACTTTTTGCGAGTGCCGCGCGTGTCATCTCAAGCTCGAAGCGTGCGACGTTGATGGCATGCTCTGAAGCTAAATGTGCGGCTTTGGTGCGGCTGACCTCCGAGCGCGCCTTATCCAAAGCTTGTTCGGAAATAAAGTTGGCCGTGCGTAGCGATTCGGTGCGCTGCAACTCTTGGCGCGCTAGATCAGCTTGTGCTGCGGCAGCGCGCGCATTTTCTCGCGCGGCAGCGACATTTGCTTGGGCGGCGTTCACTTGGGCTTGGGCTTGCACGCGTGAACGCGGGTCAAGCGCATCGGATCGAGTGGGTTCAATTTCTACCAATACCTGGCCCTGCTTTACCGCATCGCCCACACGTAGAACGATACGCCGTGCGTAACCCGACATCGGCGCAGAGACAACAAATCGCTCCATGACGCGTGTTTTGCCTTCCTCTTCGATAGTGACAGCAAGCGGCCCTTTTACTGCGGGGGCGATATCTACCGTCTCCGCGCGCGGCAGAAAGCCATAGACCAAAGCACCCGCGAGAGCGAGAACGAGGAGGGTGATACCGATGTTTGCGCGCAATTGCATTTTGTTTTCAATCCTAAAAACATTAACCGCCAAGACGCCAAGAGCGCCAAGCAAAACCTAAA
>JAUXTZ010000366.1 GCA_030681095.1 Burkholderiales bacterium | reverse complement strand
AAGAGATCTTGACCCAAGGTGCCATTCAGATCCTGCCCTAATTTATTTTGATTATTGAACGTTTGTGCGAGCGCAAGCGAGACGCGGCCCAGTGCATTCTCGGCCTCGCCTAAACTAGTCCGCCTAAAAGAAAGCAGGCCGCCAAGCACCCCCCCATTTTCCAATAAATTTTGGGGGATCGTGACATTGCCGCCCCCTTGAGCAAAGACAACGTTCTTTTGCGCCGGGTCGGCCGGATCGTCTTGCAGTGCTAGGGTGAAACTAGTCTCGCCAACCACTGCGGGTTGACCATTGCCGATAAAGACATTGTAGCTGCCGTCATTCTGCGTCACGGTGGTGACGCGGATCTGCTCATTCAGCTTGCTGATCAGTTGATCGCGTTGGTCAAGCAAATCATTGGGTGGCTGGCCCACGATACTTTGGGCGGTGACAATTTGTTTGTTCAGATCCGCAATTTGCGCGCTATAAGAATTTATGCTGGTGATAACCGACCCGAGCTGGGTGTCGATACCATCCCGAATACTTTCAAGTCTGGCGGAGATCGATTGAAAACGCGACACCAGGGCCTCTGCGCCGGACAGCAGTACTTGCCGCGCAGGGATTGAGGCGGGGTCATTGGCGACCGTATTCACGGCCTTAAAAAAACCCTGGAGGGAGGGCGATAATCCAGCATTTGGATCGGCGAGAATATTATCGATCTGTTTGATCGCACTGTAATAGGTATCGTAGAACTGCGATTGGCTCGATGCACTGAGTACTTGATCATCCAGATGGCTGTTATACAGGCGACGGATGGATTCTATTTGTGAACCCTGGCCCACATACCCCGAGCCGGAAGGCAGCGCAAAGTTGGTTACCTGCAACACCTCTTGGCGATGAAACCCGGGGGTGTTGACGTTGGCAATATTGTGCTCGGCGGTGAGCAAGCTGAGCTGTGCCGAGTTGAGTGCCTGTACGCCGATTCCATAGATACCCGCCATGATTTTTCTCCTACTGCTTCGCTCCGCCGAGGGTGTTGTGCATAACTTCTATATCGGCAGAAATTTCAGTTACTTAAATAAACGATTACCGCTCTATCTAGGCCGCCGTACGCAGCAAGCTGCCCTGCAACATATAGGATAATTTTTCCGTATAGCGCTGTCCGACCGTATTGCCTTGCAAGGGCAGCCCGCCTGGGTTCTCACTGCGATGCAGCGGCAGTGCCGTGGCTGCGGCACCGGGCAATCCTTGTGTAAATGCTTTCATGTTTTCTTCTTTTTTCAGTGGCAAGGGCTGGGCGGGTGCATCAAGGCTGGGCACTGCATGTGCTTGGCTGCGTGTGATTTGTTTTACTAATGCATCGGCCAAGCCCAAGCCGCGGCCTTCGGCGATTTTTTGTGCGTACTGCTGATCTAATAATTCGGTGTAAAGCTTCGTTTCATTGTTGTCGAGCACGCTGTTGCCGCCACCGCTGCGCATGCCGCGCATCAGAATGTTCAAAAACATGCCCTCGAATTGTTTGGCGACCGCTTTGATGGATTGCCCAGGGACGCCCCGCGCAGCGTCTTGCTTCAAGGCTAGCTTTAAGTCGCCGAGGGGCTTGTTGTTAAGCGCGAAGCTGGACGTATCGAGCGCGGAGATCATCAGATAATCTCCAATTCCGCGCGCAGCGCGCCCGAGGCTTTCATCGCTTGCAGGATCGCCAGCAAATCTTGCGGCGTTGCGCCCACGGCATTCAGCGCCTTGACCACGTCGCTTAAGGAGGTGGAGGTCGGCAGCGTGACCAGCCCACCTTTCTCGCTTTCAATTTTGATTTGTGCTTGTTGCGTTACTACCGTTTGGCCGGCTGACAATGCGCCCGGCTGGCTGACTTGTGGCGTACTGCTGATGGTGACCGACAAGCTGCCATGCGCCACCGCACAAGTATCCACTTGTACCGATTGATTCATGACGATCGAACCGGTGCGCGGATTCATCACCACCTTCGCCGCCAATTCACCTGGCGTGAAAACAATGTTTTCCATTTGCGACAAGAAGGTAATGCGACGGTTTTGGTCTTGCGGTGCACGCACCTTGACCATACGGCCATCGAGCGCTTGAGCGGTGTTGTCGCCGAAGTAGCGGTTGATCGCCTGTGTCACCCGGCTCACGGTGGTGAAATCAGTTTGGTGCAATTCGAGCGTGATGTGGTCGCTATCACCCACAGCAGCGGATTGCACCGCGCGTTCGACTGTGGCGCCGGCGGGGATGCGGCCAGCGGAAAGGTGGTTGACCTGGACACTGCTGCCACCCGCCGCCGCGCCTACGCCGGCGAGCAAGATATTGCCTTGGGCGATGGCGTAGACATTGCCATCCGCGCCCTTGAGTGGGGTCATGATCAGCGTGCCGCCGCGCAAACTCTTAGCATTGGCCAGGGAGGAAACCGTGACGTCGATAGCCTGTCCAGGCTGCGAGAAGGGTGGTAGCACCGCCGTCACCATCACCGCCGCGACATTTTTCAACTGCAACCCACCTACCCCCGGCAAGTTAATGCCAAGGGTAGTGAGCATGGCCGAAAGGCTCTGCGCGGTGAAAGGCGCTTGCGTAGTTTGATCGCCACTGCCATCAAGACCGACCACCAAACCGTAGCCAATCAATTGATTGTTGCGCACGCCATAGACTTGCGACACATCTTTGATGCGCTCGGCGAGCGCGGGTACCGCGCAGGTGAGCGCGAGCAGTAGGGGGAGGAGAATGCGCAGCCGACTCATTTCACACTCCTAGAAAGGCAAGAAAGTCAGGAAAAATTTCGCCAGCCAGCCCATGACTTGGGCCGAATCGACCGCGCCGCTGCCGCGATATTCGATACGCGCGTCGGCGACCTGCACCGATGAAACGCTGTTGCCAAAACCGATGGTGGCCGGATCGACCACGCCCGAGAAGCGAATAAACTCGTCGTCGTGATTGAGCCCGATTTGTTTCTCGCCGCTGACCAACATATTGCCGTTGGGCAACACCTCGATCACGGTCACGGTGATGGTGCTGGTGAAGGTGTCGCTGGCATTGGTTTCACCCTTGCCGTCGAATTTATGTTCCGAATCGGCGGTCAAGCTGGAGCCAAGAAAGCTTTTGCCGGGTAGGCCGACCAAGGCGGACAGCGAGTAATCGCTGGTTTGCTTGCGCTCGGCTTTGGTATTGCCTTTTTTGGTCGCGTTGGTTTTTTCGTTAATCTGGATGGTAAGAATATCGCCGACGCTGCGCGCACGTTTCATTTCAAACAGCGGGGTGGTATTGCCCACGCTGTAAATTGCGCCGGGGGTGGCTTGGGGTGCAGGCGTGGGTGCGGGGCGTGCGGTCATCGGCTGGTGCACGTTGGTGGGTGGCACCGAGTTGCAAGCGGCGAGGAGTGAGGCAGCGCCCACTGCTAGCAGTATTCGAATCGATTTATGTAGGCGTGCTTTCATGCTGAGTTCCTTACAACTGCGTTAACTTTTGCAACATTTGATCTGAAGCCGTAATCGCGCGCGAATTGATTTCAAATGCACGCTGGGTTTGGATCATGTTGACCAACTCTTCGGCTACGTTGACATTGGAGGTTTCCACAAAACCTTGGTTGAGGAGACCTAAGCCATTGCTGCCGGGATTGCCGGTGGAAGGCGAGCCGGAGGAGGCAGTTTCGATATACAGATTCTCGCCTTGGCTTTGCAAGCCGCCGGCGTTGATGAAGCTGGCGAGTTGCAGTTGACCGATTTGCGTGGGGCTCGTGGCGCCGCTCGTCAAAACAGAGACGATGCCATCACGGCTGATGGTGACGCTGATCGCCCCGCTCGGGATGGTGATCGCCGGCTGCACGACATAGCCGCTGGAGGTGACGATCTGGCCTTGGCTGTTTAATTGGAAGGCCCCATCACGGCTATAGGCAGTGGTGCCGTCGGCCTGCAAAATTTGGAAGAAGCCCGTGCCATTGACCGCGACATCGAGTGCATTCCCCGTTTGTTGCAAATTTCCCTGGGTGTGGATGCGTTCAGTGGCGACCGGACGCACACCGGTGCCGAGTTGCAAGCCCGAGGGAATCTCGGTTTGCTGTGTGGATTTGGCGCCCGGTTGGCGCAGAGTTTGGTACAGCAAGTCTTCGAACACCGCGCGGCTACGCTTAAAGCCGTTGGTGCTGACGTTGGCCAAGTTGTTGGCGATGACATCCATCGAAAGTTGCTGCGCTTCGAGGCCGGTCTTAGCAATCCAGAGTGATCGAATCATGATATTTATCCTGTTACAACCATTACTTGGCTGGCCTTAGCGGCGTTTTGTTCGGCGTTTTGCAGCAGCTTCATTTGCAGATCGAAGTGCCGCGACAGGGTGATCATATTGACCAACGCCTCGGCGGGGTTGACGTTGCTCGATTCAAGCGCGCCGTTATGTAGCACGACGCTTTCATCGACATCTGCCGTAGCGCCATCTCTGAGATGAAACAAGCCATCGTCGCCGCGCACCAGGTTTTCTTCTGGTGGATTGACGATCTTGATGCGCGCGACTTCGCTGATTTGGGTCTTCTCGCCACTCGTTGGCACGGTGCTGATGGTGCCATCTTTGCCGATGGTGAGTTGGGTGTCGGGCGGCACCGAAATCGCGCCGCCATCCGATAACACATTCTGGCCGGTGCGGGTTTGCAATACCCCATTTGCATTGATCGCAAAGCTGCCATTGCGGGTGTAGGCTTCTTTGCCGTCCGGGCCTTGCACTGCGATCCATCCCTTGCCGTTGATCGCGATATCCAGATCGCGTCCGGTGGTTTGAATCACGCCCGGCGTAAAATCGGCAGCGACCGTGGCATCCACGACGAAGGCGCGCGTCGGTAGGCCTTCGCCTATCACCGGCACCGCGCGAAACGCATCGACTTGGGCGCGAAACCCGCTGGTGCTGATGTTGGCCAGATTGTGCGCGACCGTCGCCTGCTGCGCCAGGATATGTTTGGCGCCGGTCATCGCGGTGTAGATTAAGCGATCCATAATTACCTCAGGTTCACCAGGGTTTGCAGAATCTGATCCTGGGTCTTAATCGTTTGCGAGTTGGCTTGATAGTTGCGTTGTGCGGTGATCATCGACACCAGTTCGGCGGTCAAATCCACATTTGATTCTTCTACGGCGGAGGCCTGTAGCAGCCCGAGTTTGCCGGAGCCTGGCACGCCGAGCGTAACCTGGTTCGAGTCATTGGTTTCAGCGAAGAGATTATTGCCCAAGGGTTGCAAGCCTTGTGGATTAGCGAAAGCACCTAAAACAAGCTTTGCCGTGTTCACCGCTTGCCCATTGCTATAACGTGCTTTAACTGTGCCGTCTGAGCTAATGCTGTATCCCGTTAAGCGGCCCGGGGCATAACCATCTTGGCTGAGCGAGTTAACACCGAACGAGCTACCGAATTGGGTGCTACCCGTAAAGCTGACGGCCGTCGTGAGCGCTGCAGCGCCGGTACCGAGTTGCGCCGTGCTGATGGTCTGCGATGTCGAGGCACCGCTGCTGATGGCGCCGGCCGAAGTGAAGGAAATCGTGCCCAGCGGTCCGGCGCTGGCCAGATTGACGGTCGATCCGGCAGAGTTCGTCAGCGTCGCATACGAATTCCAAGCATTTGATCCAGTTTTCAAGAAATACATCGAATAAACATGGGAATTACCCAGGCTATCGTAGAGCGTCAGCGAGGTCGAACTGGAGTAGGTAGTCGCATCTGCATAGTTGAACGCTGCAGAGGAGAGCGAGCTGGCGCGCGAATCCAGATTCAAGGAAATTGACGTGGCAGTAGTGGCGCTGGGGGCGAGAATCGTCGTGGAGAGTTGAATGTCCCCCGGCGTCCCGCCAGTCACACCGCTGGTTATCGGATATCCTTGAACTTTGCCGCCGTCTGAAGTGACTAGATATTCGTCCCGATCGATTTGGAATTGGCCGTTGCGGGTGTAGCCCAGAACGCCATTGGTATCTATTTGGAAAAAACCATTGCCGTTGATCGCTACGTCGAGTGGGTTGTTGGTGGCGGTAACGTTGCCTTGTGTGAATTGCTGCGCCACGGAGGCTAATTTGGTGCCGATCCCAACCTGCGAGCCGCCGCCGCCGCTTAAGGCGGCAGCATAAACATCGGTGAACTGCGCTTGCCCGGCCTTGAAGCCTACGGTCGCGGTGTTCGCTACATTATTGCCGATCACATCGAGATTTTTTGCCGCTGCGTTCAATCCGGATAGTGCTTGTTGGAAACTCATGTTCGACTCCTTCGCTAAATTTGGCGCTTACAAAATCTGTTTGACTTGGGAGAGCGCGGTAGCGCCGATCCCTTCGACATTCAACTGCACGCCTGCGGCGCCCAGCGTGACGCTGTTGACCAGGCCATAAGCCAGGCGATTGACGTCCGTTACGACTGGCTTGCCACCCGCCTGGGCTTTAACTTCAAAGGTATAGGTGCCATTGGGGGCTTGGCCGCCGGCATCACTCGCACCATCCCATTGCAGGGTGACGAGACCGCTGCTTTGCGGCCCGAGGCTGGCGCTATGAACGAGGACGCCGGCTTTGTCTTTAATGTTGATAATGAGATCTTCAACCGCTTGTGGCAGCTCTACACCGGCGAGCGCAGTGCCATTTAACGCTATCGTATTGCCGGGCGTGAACACGCCGCGCCCGATCATGCCGGCCGCCTGCAGGGACTGCCCTTCGCTGAATGAACTCGATAAGCCGGAGATCAAGTCGCCCAGCTTGTTGATGCCGGTTACGGTGGAGAGTTGAGCGAGTTGTGAAGTGATCTGGGCGTTATCCAAAGGGTTGAGCGGATCCTGGCTTTTCATCTGGGCGATGAGCAGTTTCAGAAAACGATCCTGAGTAAGGTCTATATCGCCGCCGGCCGCTTGGGCGGGTTTGGCGCTGCTGGTGGCACTGGCTACGGCTTCCATCCCATTCTCCTTTTAATGTCTTACTGGCCTAGGGCCAGCAGTTTTTGCAGCATGGTCTTCGAGGTGCTCATCACGTCGACACTGGTTTGATACGAACGCGAGGCGGAAATCATGTTCACCATTTCTTCCACGACATTCACATTCGGGTAGCTCACATATCCATCTTCGGCTGCGGCGGGGTGCTTCGGGTCGAATACCTTCCTCATAGGTGCGGTGTCTTCGATTACTTGGCTGACTTTTACGCCAGCGCCGAATTTCACTTGATTGCCGCCTACGGGTATCGCTTGAAACACGACTTGGCGCGCGCGATAGGGTTGACCGGTAGAGCTGGTAGTGGAGTCGGCGTTGGCCAGATTGCTCGCCACCACGTTTAGCCGCTGCGATTGCGCGTTGAGCGCGGAGCCGGCGATGTTGAAGACATTTAAAATGGACATGCTTATACCCCTTTAATCGCGGTCATGAGGCCTCTGATCTGGCCATTCAACACGCGCACCGTGGATTCGTAGCGGAGAGAGTTCTCGGCGAATTGGGCGCGCTCTTCATCCATATTCACTGTATTGCCGTCGATATTGGGTTGCGAAATGCTGCGATACATAATCTTGGCGTTGTAGGGGTTGCCGCTCGCCGCTTGCAAATGCCCCTGGCTGGTGGTGGCCATGTGTAGCGCACCCGCTTGCTTGCCGGAGACGCGCTTCAATTCACGCGCGAAATCGATGTCCACTGCTTTGTAATTGGGTGTGTCGGCATTCGCGACATTGGAGGCGAGCAGTTGCTGGCGATAGCTGCGCAGCTTGAGCGCCTGGGTATTAAAGTCGAAATATTGGTCTAGTTTGCTGAGCATGATCCTGTTCCTTTGATCCTACTTGAGCAGTAATCGTGCCAATCATTAAAAGGTGAACAAAATCCGAAGGGTAGTGATTTAGAGCATGTGCCATTCGAGTTAGGGAAGCGAATCGGTAAGAAAAAAACCGGCAAGGATTGCCGGGTGCGGCAAGGTTTGCAGCAATGGCGCCCGCAAAAAATTTGCGCTACCAACGCCAAGCCGGCAGACCTGGTTAAAGCCGCCTGTTTTTACGGTTCTGTATTTACGTACTGTTAACCATTGACCGGCTTATTCACACAGTAGTAATAAAGGACTATCATCAATAGCTATTTAATACCTTAAACCACTTGAGCGTAAGCTCAAGCACTCCAATCGAATCTACTTATTTTATTAGGAAAAACAATGAATTGTGTAAAAAAGTGTTTATTGCTGTTGCTTTGGAGCCCAGCCGCTTTTGCTTTATCTCCCTATGTTTCAGGCGACAAGCTGGCCCCAGGAGATGTGGCTTTGGTTGCAGCACAAGCTGAAAGTAAATTACAGGCCGAGGGTTTTAAAGTGATCGGCAAGCATTTCCCCAAGGGCCTTCCGCAGCACGCTGTAGTTATCGTCACCCACAAACCCATACTGGATGCGATTCAAAAATTAGGGGGACCAAGCATTGTAAATGCGGGTATTCGGGTGGGCGTTAAAAGCGACGGAACGGTCTCCTATATAAATCCTGAGTATTGGCAGCATGCTTTTTTTCGCCGCAATTATTCTGATGAGCTTGCTAAGGATCTATCCCAAAAGCTGGGCAAAGCGCTGGGCGCTGGAAAGCACTTTGGCGGCGACGAACCTGCGGCGGATTTAAGCAATTACAGATACATGGTGGGCATGGAAAAATTCGAGTCGAATAAGAACGAATTAAATTCATTCGGCAGTTTTGAGCAAGCTTTAAAAGCCGTACAGGGGAATTTAGCTAAGGGTGTAAACCACACCGCCAAGGTATATGAAGTGATTATGCCGGAAAAGAAAGTTGCGGTATTCGGCGTGGCATTTAATGACACAAAAACTGGTGAAGGATGGTGGGTTAAGCGCATTGGCGCCGACAATATTGCTGCTGTACCTTATGAGATGTATATCGTGGGTAACAAGGTATATGCACTCTATGGACGTTATCGTATCGCAGTAGGATGGCCCGCTTTAGGCATGGGCACCTTCATGGCGATCAGCGATGCGCCCGATATTATCTTGGAAGCGTTAACCGATGTCGCGGGTGGCGCATATGAGAAATCCAGTGCATTCTGAGCCGGCTGCCATGAAGATCGTTCAAAGCAATTCCTATCAGGTAACAACACGCTTCGTAAGATGTTGCTTGTTGCTGATTGGTGGGACGTTGGCCTGGTCGTCGGCAAATGCGGCGGAGATTCGGATCGTCGGTTCAAAAGCGCTCGAACCCATCCTGGTGAAATGGGCTGAGAGCGTAGCGCCGGAGATTAAGGTGCATATCGCTACGCCGGGCACCAGTGTTGCACCGAAGGCGCTGATTCAGGGGAAAGCCGATATAGCGGCCATGAATCGGGAAATGGTTTACGAAGAAACGGAGAGTTTCATTCGGGTAGCCGGCTATTATCCTTTATACGTCGTGATTGCCATCGAGGCGATCGGCATTTACACCCATCGAGACAACCCGATAACGGGCGCGAGCTATTCAGATATCCAAAGGATATTTTCTGCATCCGGCGGCTGCCTGAAGGAGAGCCGCGTTACCAACTGGGGTATGTTGGGGCTGAAGGGGGAATGGGAAAAGCAGCAGATTGTTGCGCTGGGCCAGGATGCAAAATCGGCTGCTGCGGATTATATCAAGCGCACTGTACAGTGCCGAGATGAGTTCCACGCTTCGGTGGGTATCGCCAATCCGGCCGCTATTGCCGATGAGCTTAGCAAGAACAAATACGCCGTGTCTTTTTTGAATTATGCGCCGGATATGCCGCTGAAAGCGCTCGCACTGAAGCGAAGCGAGGGTGAGGTTATTCCACTCACAGTCGAAAATATTCAGAATCGAAGCTACCCGCTACAGCATTATTTATACTTGTACTTCAACAAAAGTGACAAAAAATCTGTTGATGCCAGCATCGTGCGCTTCCTTAAAGCAGGGCTGTCTCGTGAAGGACAAGCCCAAGTCGAGCGTGCGGGCTATGTGGCCTTGCCGGATGACTTGATTAAGCGGCAACTCGCTAAACTAAAGTAAAGGCGTTAGCTGCTATCCCGAGCGCGTCTGGCTGCGCTGTTCTATCGCGCTAGTGCGTAGCGCTAGTGTCTGCCAAGAGCACTCGATTGCGCCCAGCTTGTTTTGCGCGGTACAGGGCGCCGTCGGCACGAGCGATCATGGCTTCGGTTGTTTCTGTGCCCATGCGCTGCGCCACGCCGGCGCTGAAGGTGATCAGAACTTTTGTGTTGTCATGCAAGAAGAAGCGTTTGGTGAGATCACGTTGCAAGCGGGTCATGATGCTCACCCCATCCTCGGCGCTAGTGTCAGGCAGGATAATGAGGAACTCTTCCCCACCGTAGCGCGCCACGATATCGACGGGGCGTAAAATTTCTTTGATGACATTGGTTAAGTGGATCAGCGCTTGGTCACCTGCTTCGTGTCCATAAGTGTCGTTGATTTTTTTAAAATGATCGATGTCGAGCAAGGCGATGGCCAGCGGTGTTTGCGCACGTTCGGCGCGCGCGAGTTCGCGTACGAAGGCTTCTTCCATGCCACGTCGATTCAGGGCGCCGGTCAAGTGGTCTTGGTAGATGAGTTCGCTGATCTGCCCTAACTCTGTTTCCAGTGCGCGCATCTTATGCTCGGCATCGTCGGCTTGACGCCGCGCATTGAGCAGATCTTCATGCGAGCGCACCATGTCCAGATGCATGTTTTTGGTGTCGCCAATAATGTCTTTCAGGATTTTGTTGATAGTTGGCAAATCCTCGGTGGCGCTGAGTTCGCCCGCGTAATTTTCTATTTTCTTGTGATATTCGCCGGTGTTGTCGGACATTTCGCCCATGCGGGTGATAAACACGGCGACCAGATTCTTTAAAGTGGTTTTGGCTTCGTTCAAACTATGCTTGAGTGTGCCTTGCTTGAAAATCACTTCCTTAAAGCGCTGCTCGGCTTCGGCGATTACACGCGGGTTGAGCGGGGCGCTCATGATGTCCTGCATGATCGTGAGTTGTCCGTGCAACCATTGATCGTCCAGCAGCAATTCAGTGATGTTATTAATGAGTAAACGCAGCAGGCGCATGAGCCCATCGAGCACTTCACGATCGGCATCCGCGCGCAATTCGAGTTCGAGCCAGAATTGCCGAATATCCTTAGAAAATTGATTGAGTGTATCGATATCGCGTGCAGCGCGTGCTTGACTCGCCAGATCGGCAGCGCGCGTCGCTAACTCAGGGAATTGCGCGATGCGCGGCATGACGCCATTGAGCAGCGCCTGCGAAAGCAACTCGACTAGCATGCCGGGGGCCTCATCGGTGCTTACGAGCGGCCCGATTGGCGTACCCAAGCGGTATTCCGGGTTGCTTGGCGTGACAGGCGAGGCCGCTGCGAGCTCGCCCCCTTCTACTTCAATACCGGCTGATCCGGCCAAACCTTCACTCCAAGCCTTGACCAGGCTGCGCAACTTACTCAGCATCTCATCCGGGTTTTTACCGAAGTTGATCAGCACGCGATCTAACGCTTCTTTCTTGCGCGGGGTGGTGAGGCCGGTTTGCTTTAAATCCCATTGCCTGATCAGATCGCGGATTAAATCTGCCCAGCCGGTTTGCTCCGCGCGTTTTTGCGCGGCCAGCGACCCGATGTGAGTCGTCAGCCCTTTCCAATCACGTTGTTCAATCGCTTGTACGATGCGCTTAAGGGTGCTTGCCTGTTGCGGGTTGTCGCGCCCCGCGGCTTGCAAAGCTTTGATGAGTTCCCTTTCGGTTTCGACGCCATCTTCGGGGGTAGTTTCAGCGATTTCATGGTAGGTGCGCTGATAGTTTTCCGGCGTGGGCGCAATGCGCCGGGTGGCGAGTTGTTTAAATGTCTCGCGTGCGATATCGGTGGGATTGGTCAATTTCGGCATAGTGGCCGCATCCGAGCAGTGTGCCCGGATTTAAGCGTCTTTAATTTTCAAATTGGGTTGGCGCGAATGCGGCGTCGAGGTTAACCGCCGTCTTGCGTAGCGTGGACGCAGCATGTGTCGCTTCCGCTATTCGGTCAAGGGTTTCAGTGGCTAGCCGCGCCATGTGCTCAATATGCTGAGAAATAGCTTGGCTCGATTGCGATTGGGTATGGGTGGTGGTGGCGATTTCGGCAATCAGATTGCGCTCGGTCATCACCGCGCCACGCGAATAGCCGAGCGCCTCGGCTACCTGTTCTAGCGATTCCATATTCTCGGCAAGCTGGGCACGCCCAGCGCTGATGGTCTCGTCCAGCTTGCTTGAATGCTGGCCGATGAGTTGGGTGACGGCGTCGATTTCACGCGCGGCTTGGGCAGATTTTTCCGCTAGTTTGCGCACTTCGTCGGCCACGACCGCAAAGCCGCGTCCTTGCTCACCGGCACGTGCGGCTTCAATCGCAGCATTCAGCGCGAGCAGATTGGTTTGATCGGCGATATCTTTGACTTGGCTTGTCATGGAGGTGATGGTTTGCATGCTGGACATGAATTCTTCTACTGATTGGGCGATCACACCGACCGACGAGTCGACTTCGTCGATGCCGCCCATCAATCGCGATACGCTTTCATTTCCCTCTTGGGTATTGCTCATGCAACTGTCGGCCTGCTCGACCGCGTTGGTCGAGTGTTGATCGATGATGCCGATCGCCTGGCTCAGTTCATGCAATTCTGCCGCAGCGCTGCCGGCAAGATTGACTTGCTGCTCGAAGCGCCCCGCGCAGTCTTGCAGCGCACGGCTGATGCTTTCAGTATTTTGGTTGATATCACTTACGCGAGCCCGCAACTCGGACGATTGGCGTTCCATCGCGTCTAAGGAATGGTTGACGGCATCGATCAGGGGCAGCCAATCGCTACCAGCATTTTGCGGCAAACGTTTACTGAGTTTACCTTGACCGATTTCCCGTGCCGCCTGAATGAGTTCGGCGGAGGGTGTGGCGGCGCGCTTGAGCCAGAGTACAGTAACCACTCCCATGATTGCGCTGAGGACCAAGCCGGTCATATTGACCACTGTGCTGGCGCCAGCGGAGGCAATGGTAATACCGCTTGCGATCATTAACGGTAGTAGGCTGGTGGCCAGGCCTAGCGCGATTTTCATTTTCAGCTTCATGTCATGCCTCGAAGTCTTTGATTTTCCTGCATACAAATGACCGGCCGGGAGGGCCAGAAGACGCGTGCTAAAATGCCCCGATCGGTTTAAATCTTGAACTTTTTTCGGCTTTTGTGGGCATAACTTTAGTTATTCTTGCGGCAGGGAAGGTATATAAATGATCTTTAGCGTGCGGTTTACAGTGGGATGTCTGCTGGGGCTATTATTTTTACCCCCGGTGTTGGCTGCGCAGCAGGATATGCCCCTGATCCAGCAAACGGCCGAAACTTACGCCAAACAGCAAACGGCACATCTGCCGGGCCAGGTCACTATCACGCTAGGCGCGATTGAGCCGGTGCAATTCGCCCCCTGCGCCAAACTACAAGCATTCCTGCCCTTAGGCGCAAAGTTGTGGGGTAATTCCACCGTCGGCGTGCGCTGTGCCGCCGGTGCGGCATGGAGCTTATATGTGCCGGTCACCGTGCGCGTGCAGGGACCGGTCGTGGTGGCGGCACGGTCACTCGCCAGCGGTAAGCTGCTCGCGGCGGAAGACTTAGCACTTCAGACTGCTGAGTTGACGCAATTGCCCAGTGGCGTGGTGAGCGATGCGAATGAAGTTGTCGGCAAGACCTTGAGCGTGGGCGTGAGTGCCGGGCATGCCTTGCGCCAAGACATGCTGCGCGCACCACTGGTGATTCGCCAGGGGCAAGCGGTGAAATTGATCGCGCAGGGCCAAGGCTTCAAAGTTAGCTCCGAAGGTCGTGCGCTGGCCAATGCGGCAGCCGGTCAAACAGTGCAAGTGAAAGCGCAAAACGGCCAAACGGTGAGTGGTATCGCGCGCGCAGATGGCAGCGTCGAAGTACAGTATTAAGCGCGTTTTTGCACTTTTATGACGGCGCTGCTTAGGCGCAAATACTTAGACTTGGTGTAGGTTTGTTGTTAAACTTAACCGTTGTAACGTCCCGGTGGGGAGACCCGCCACCGGCTTGAAAGCCTTCGCTGGCGCGGTTCTTGGCACTGCAATGCATTACTGTGGTGTCATCATATTTCGCTAAAGTTTCAAGGGTTTCTAGCCGAAAATTGAGTTGGGTGCAGCGTTTCCGTGCCTTGAAGCAAATTAAGGACATTGCCTTGAAAATCGACAACTCAAACAAGTCGGTAACACCACAAAGTCGGGTAGATAAGACGGCGCCCAAAAAGGGCAGCGCGGCGGTAGGTAAAACCGCGCCTAAATCCACCGGCTCGCAAGAGCGGGTAGATATCGGCCCGCTCTCTGCGCAACTCCAGTCGCTGGAAAGCAGTCTGGAGAATGTGCAGGTGGTTGATACCGCACGCGTCGAAGCGATCAAACAAGCCATTACCGAGGGGCGCTTTCGCGTCAACCCGGATGTGGTGGCAGATCGCTTGCTGACGACTGTCAAAGAACTCGTCCTCAACCACAAAGGCTGAGTCGCTTGGCGCAAGGGCCAGATTCCGGCGGCCTCGAGGCCTTTCTTTCAGCCCTGAAGCGTGAGCTGCTTGCCTTCCGTCAATTTCACTCCCTCTTGCAAGCCGAGCAGGACGCGCTGGTCAGCGGCAATACCGATAGCTTGATCGCCTTGGCGCAGCAAAAAAACGAAAAAGTCATCGAACTCACCCAGCTTGCCGAGCAGCGCAACCGTTTTCTCACTGATCGCGTCGGTAGCACCAACCAAATCGGCATGGAAGCCTGGCTCGATAGCTTCGATCCCGCCGACAAGCAGGGCGTGGGTAAATGGTGGCGCGAATTGATTGAACTCGCGCGCAACGCGAAAACGCTCAATCAGCACAATGGCCAGTTGATCCACACCCGCTTGGCCAGCAACCAACAAGCCTTGGCGGTATTGATGAGCGCCAATGCCACGACCAGCAATCTCTATGGCAAGGATGGTCAGGCGTATGCAACGCCACCGACCGGAAGCGGCCGTCCCTTAGGCAAAGCCTGAGTTTTTTCTAATCCTAGAAAAATCAGTTGGTCCACGAAAAACACGAAAATCACGAAATGGGGTAAGCAGGCATTTCGCCACCCGGCGGAAGCTCGCAAAAAACTCAAAAGGAAGTCGATCTGATGCAAGTCACCGGAAGGGTTAGCAGTTTTATTTCGGTGCAAGGCGTTGAATCATTTCGTGCCTTTCGTGTTTTTCGTGGACCAATTACGGTTTTTAGGTTAACGGCTTTTTCAAGGATCACTGCACTTGCGGCGGGGGCGGCGGCTCGGTGGGTGCGCCAGCGATGGGAATTTCCTTCAGCTTGTCTTGCAATTCTGAAATGATGAGCACGGTCACGCGGCGATTGCGGGCGCGGGATTCGTTGTCGGTATTCGGCACCACGGGCCGGTTGTCGGCGTAACCGATGGCGACCATACGCTCGGCATTCACGCCATTCAAGTCGAACAAACGTACCACGCTGCTAGCGCGGGCTGAAGACAATTCCCAATTCGATGGGTAATAGACGGTGCTGATCGGCGCATCGTCAGTGTGGCCTTCGATCTGGATGCGGTTGGGTACGGGCGCCAGGACTTGCGCCACGGCAGCCAAGGCTTTGGCTGATTCAGCTTGCAGGATCGCTTGGCCCGGCGCAAATAACACCGATGCATTTATTTCCAACGTCACGCCGCGCAGGCTTTGGGTGATCTTGACTTGGTTATCTTTCACCAGCGGCGCTAACACCTTGAGCAAATCCTGCGCCACTTGGCGCATGTCTTCGGTTTGTTTTTTGAGCTTAGGATCAACTTCTACGCCCAATTTCTTTGCAGCGGTAATCGGGCGCGAGCTAGGTTGGGGTGGTTGATCGAGATGTGTTGGCATTGCGCTCGAAGGTGCCTTTTTGAAAGCGGTCACCAAGGAGTCGGAGAGCACGCGGTATTTGCCTTCGTTGAGCGAGGAGATCGCATACATCACCACGAAGAACGCGAACAGCAGGGTGATGAAGTCAGCGTAGGAGACCAGCCAGCGGTCGTGATTTTCGTGCTCTTCCGGTTTTTTCTTACGGCGCATATAAAGCTCAGGCTTCTAGGTTAAATAGCCTTGCAATTTGCGCTCGATCAGGCGTGGGTTTTCCCCATTGGCGACGGCGATCAAGCCTTCGATCAGCATTTCGCGCAGCACTACTTCACGCCCGATCAGGCTTTTGAGCTTATTCGCAATCGGTAAAAAAAACAGGTTGGCAGAGCCGACGCCGTATACCGTGGCGACGAAGGCGACCGCGATGCCCGAGCCGAGCTTGCTCGGATCGGAAAGATTTTCCATTACGTGAATTAATCCCAGCACCGCGCCCAAAATCCCGATCGTGGGGGCGTAACCGCCGGCCGCATCCCACACCTTTGCGGCTTGGCGTTGTTGTTCTTCGTAGGCATCGACCTCGACTTGCAAGGTGTCGCGCAGGGCTTCCGGTTCCGCGCCGTCGATCAGCATTTGCAGACCGCGCTTGACGAAAGGGTCGTCGATATCCTCGATCGCTGGCTCCAGCGCCAACAGTCCGCCGCGACGCGCGGTGTTGCTCCAGGCGGTGACGTGTTGAATCAAGCTTTCGCCGTCAAGCACCGGCGGCACGAAAACCCATTTCGCCATACGCATGCCGCGCAGAAATACGGTGAGGGAATTTTGCAGCATGATCGCGCCCAGTGTGCCGCCGATCACGATCACAAACGCGGTGAGTTGGAATAGCGATCCGAGATGGCCGCCTTCGAGCAGCTGACCGCCGACAATGGCGATTAGGGCGAGCACGATGCCGGCGATGCTGATGAGGTCGAAGTTGCGCATGGGGGCTTAGCCCGACACTGTCCAGACGTGGATCAGCGTCGGTCCTCTATCCATTCTGCCAGCTTCGCGCGCAGGCGGGCGACAGCCTGACTGTGGAGTTGGCACACGCGTGACTCGGATACCCCGAGCACTTCGCCGATCTCGCGCAGGTTCAATTCCTGCTCGTAGTACATCCCCATCATTTGTTTTTCGCGCTCGGGCAGGGATTGAATGGCTTCCACCAATAATTTGCGGAATCCGGCATCTTCAATCATCTTCAGCGGGTCGCCGCTGTTCGCCGTGACATGACGTTCGAAAAAGTCGGAATCTTCCGAATCTTGCAGATCTTCGTAATACATCAATTGATGACCGCGGCCATCTAGCAACATTTGCTGATAGTCAGCCAGCGGAACATTGAGCGCTTTGGCGACTTCGGCTTCGTTCGGCGCGCGTTTGTTCTGCTGTTCCAGTTTATTGATCGCGGCTTCGATTTGACGCATGCTTTTGCGCACGGTGCGCGGCAGCCAATCAGCTTGGCGCAGGTCATCCAGCATGGCGCCGCGAATGCGTTGCACGGCATAAGTCTCGAACTGAGCGCCCTGCGTGCCGTCGTAATGCTCGGCGGCATCCATCAGGCCGATCAGGCCGGCTTGGATCAGGTCGTCGACCTGCACGCTGGCCGGCAACTTGGCCATCAGGTGATAGGCGATCCGCTTTACGAGCGGGGCGTGTTTATGGACGTAATCTTCAGTCTTCAAGTAAAGCCTGGCTATTTTAGGTTAGGCGCGGACGCTGGCTTCTGACATTCTGCCCGACATGATAAGCCGATGTAGGAATCCCTCCAAGTGCCCCCCTTCCGATCGCGCCGCCGGCCATGCCGCGACGGCTTGCGCCAAGGCACGGTAGGCGTGGCTAGCCGGGGCTTCGGGAAAGGTTTCCACTGCTGGTTTGCCCAGTTTGTCGGCGCGTTTGATGGCGTCGTCCAAGGGAATCGGGCGCAGGCCGTGCAACCGGGCATGCAGGTAACGCGTGGCTGCTTCAGCCATATTATTGTAAATAGCGGTCGCTTCGGCATCCTCTTTGGTTTTGGCGGCCAACAGGTGGAATTGCCGCTGGCCGAATGCTTGCGCGAGTTGTTTGATCAGGGAATAGGCTTGCGTGATCGCGGCGTGTCCGGGACCGAGCACGACCAGTACCGCATCGGCAGCGGATGCGGCGGGTAGCGTGCGGTGCGTGCGGTCCGCCGCCAAATCAATTAAGGCGATATCTGGTTTCCAGGGCAAGGCTTGCAGCGCGCGCGCAAGCTGGTCATGCGCATCTGGCGTGAGATCAGACAGACGCCGTAGGCCTTCGCGTGCCGGTAGGACATGGATGGCATCGTTGTAGGGCAGCACGGCTTGGTCCAGCGAGGCTTGGCCTTTCAGGACTTGCAGAAGTTCAATGCGCGGCGCGAGCCCGAGCCGAGCGGCGCAGCTATCCGTGCCGATACCTTCGTCGATCACCAACACCGATTTGCCTTGGCCGGCGAGGGCGCACGCCAGGTTGGCCACCACGCTGGTTTGGCCGACTCGTGGTTTGCCGCTCATGACAGCGATCACGCGCAACGCGTCGCTCCCCAGCAGGCGACGCAAGCCTTCCGCTTGATCGAAGGCGAAGCCGCTCATGTGCTAGACGGCTTGCGCTTCGGTCAGAAAGGCGTGAGCGTCATCTTCGCGCGCACTGATCTTCAGCGGGTACTCCTCGTCGCGCGGGGTGTGCGTCGCTTCTGCTTCGCACTTGAATGCGCGATCCACAAGGTAGAGCGGGTTGGCGCGGTGCAAGTCCTCCGGCACGCGCTGGCCATTGGTGATGTAATGCATGGCGAGTTTGTGCCGCACCACTACATCCAATGCTGGGGCCAGACTCAGCGCTTCGTCGATCTTGGTCAGCACCACGCCGGCCAAGCCCGCGCCGAGATAGGCGCGCACCACGTCATCCAGCGTGCCGGCTTGCGCCGTGGCGGAGAGCAGCAGTAAACGCTGTACTTTGGCAGCCTTGCCCGAGGACAGCAGCGCGATTTGCGCATTGATGCGGCGGTCGCGTTGGCTCATGCCCGCCGTGTCGATCAGCACCAGATGTTTGTTGCCTAACTCATCCAGGGTGCGGGCGAGTTCTATTTCGTCCTTCACCGCATACACTGGCACATTGAGAATCTTGCCGTAAATTTTGAGCTGTTCGTGCGCGCCGATCCGGTAGGTATCGGTGGTGATCAGCGCTAGGCTGGCCGGGCCGCGTTTTAACACACAGCGTGCAGCGAGTTTGGCCACGGTGGTGGTTTTGCCGACGCCGGTGGGGCCGACGAGGGCGAATACGCCGCCTTGTTCGATTAATTCCGAGCCGGGCGCGACCCCGCGCAGATTGTGCGCTATCGCGCCGCGCACCCAGCGCAAGGCTTTTTCTTCGTCCAATTCATCTGGCAATGCGCTCGATAACTGTCGCGCCAAACGCGGCGAGAAACCCACGTCCAGTAGCGTGCGCAGCACATCGAATTTAAGGGGGTCGGCCGACCTCATTTCGTGCCAGGCGAAGTTGACGAGTTGGCGTTCGATCAAGCTGCGTATATTTTTAACTTCATGCGCCAGGGTTTCGACTGCCATCGTGGATTCCGGGCCTGGGCTGTGCGGTGGTGCGGCGGGTGCCGGATCGGCCGCGCGGGGTGGCTTGATCGGCGCAGTGGGTTCGAGAATTTTGATCCCGGGAATGTCATGCCGCATCGGCATCGCGGCCGTGCTGGGCGATGCGCCGTGGGTGAGCGAGGCCATGTCGGATTCGGCCATTGCCATGATTTCGACGCTGCCATCTTGCACGCGATTGGAGAGGATTAAGGCTTCTGGCCCTAAAGCATCGCGTACTTGTTGCAGGGCGTCGCGGGTGGTGCTGGCGGTGAATTTTTTAACGATCATGCACTCGCTCCTCCTAATACGGCGGTTACTTTAATGGTTTTAGTATCGGGCACTTCGGCGTGAGAAATGACTTTCAATTGCGGCGCGACGCGGCGCAGGAAACGGGAGAGCAGCGTGCGCAAGGCGGCTGGCACCAACAGTACTGGCGGCAGGCCTTTGTTCTCTTGCTCTTGCACCACGCGCCCAGTTTGCGCTAACAGCTTTTCGGCCAATGACGGTTCGAAACCGGCACCGCCGTCAGCAGTCGTGGCTTGCATCAGCAGATGCTCCAGCGTGGGATCGAGCGCGATGACTTGCAGCTCGGCCGCGTTTTGGTAAATGTCTTGAATGATG
>JAUXTZ010000352.1 GCA_030681095.1 Burkholderiales bacterium | reverse complement strand
AGCACACAGGGTCGAGTAGTCGGAGAGTAAGCGGGACTTTTGCGCAGTTTGGTATCGATGGGGTTGATGCCAGCGGCGTGCAGCTTAACCAGAATATGCTCCGGGCTCGGCAGATCGGGCGGGGGAATATCCGCAAGCTTCAAAACATCGGCGCCGCCCGCAGCGGTCATGAGAATGGCTTTCATTCGGTCTCCAGTGCTTTATAGATTTATTATTATTGATCGATGCCGCCGCACTTGGTCAAGGTCAGTGCGGGTTCGATATGTTAAACTTATCGCTTAATTATTGGCGAGAATCTTCATGTCCGGCAGCACTCTTGGCAAGCTCTTTACCGTGACCAATTTTGGCGAATCACACGGCGCAGCCATTGGCTGTGTGGTGGATGGCTGCCCTCCTGGTATGGCCTTGTCGGCCGAGGATATCCAGTTCGATCTGGACCGGCGCAAGCCCGGCACCTCGCGTCATGTGACGCAGCGCAAAGAATCCGATACGGTCGAAATTCTCTCCGGCGTATTTGAAGGCAAAACCACCGGCACGCCGATCGCGCTGTTGATCCGTAACGAAGATCAGCGCTCCAAGGATTACGGCAATATCGCGCACACCTTCCGTCCGGGTCATGCCGATTACACTTATTTGCAGAAATATGGCGTGCGCGATTATCGCGGCGGCGGGCGTTCCTCGGCGCGACTCACCGCGCCGACCGTGGCGGCGGGTGCAGTCGCGAAGAAGTGGCTCAGGGAAAAATACGGCGTGCTGATTCGCGGTTATATGAGCCAGATGGGCGATAAGCAGATTCCTTTCGTGAGTTGGGAGGAGGCCGAGCAAAATCCGTTCTTCGCCCCCAATAACGCTATCGTGCCCGAGTTGGAAGCCTATCTCGATGCGATCCGCAAAGAGAAAGACTCCATCGGCGCCAAAATTCGCGTGGTCGCAGAGAATGTGCCGGTGGGGCTGGGCGAGCCTCTGTACGACCGGCTCGACGCCGACATCGCTTATGCCATGATGGGTATCAACGCGGCCAAGGGCGTGGAAATCGGCGCGGGCTTTGCCAGCGTGGCCCAGCGCGGCAGCCATCATGGCGACGAGCTGACGCCGCAGGGTTTTATCGGCAATAACGCCGGCGGCATCTTGGGTGGTATATCGTCGGGCCAAGATATCGATGTCTCGATTGCGATCAAGCCTACTTCCAGCATTGCAATTCCGCGCCACTCCATCGACGACACCGGCGCGGCGGTGCAGGTCGCCACTACCGGCCGCCATGATCCGTGCGTGGGCATTCGCGCTACACCGATTGCCGAGGCCTTGCTCGCCATCGTGTTGATGGATCACGCGCTACGCCAGCGCGCGCAGAATGCAGATGTAGTTCCCGTCGTAACGCCCATTCCGGGCAAACCCAATCAATAAATCAGCGTTCTTGTTAGTTAGCCGGACATGAGCAAGCCAATCCCCTACTGGCAGCTCTCCGGCTACTACTACTTCTATTTCGCCTTTGTCGGCGCGATGTCGCCGTATTGGGGGCCGTACCTCAAGTCGCTCGGCTTCTCTGCGCTGGAGATCGGTGTGTTGATGTCGCTGCTGGCGGTAATGCGCATGTTCGCGCCCAATATCTGGGGCTGGATGGCGGATCGCTCCGGCAAGCGCGTGGCGATTATTCAATTCGCCGCGATCGCCAGCCTCATTTCCTATGCGGGCGTGTTTTTCGGCAGCAGCTTTTGGTGGCTGTTCGCGGTGATGGCGGGGATGAGCTTTTTCTGGAGCGCTTCCTTGCCGCTGGTGGAGGCGACCACCTTCAGCCACCTGGGCGAGCGCACGGATAAATACGGGCGCATCCGGTTGTGGGGTTCGGTGGGCTTTATCGTCTCGGTGGTGGGCATCGGTTATGTGCTGGACTATGCGCCGATCAGTTGGCTGCCGTGGATGGTGTTGGCCATGCTGGCGGGGGTGGCGGTGTTTGCGCGCTATCTTCCCGAGGCCGAAGTGTTGCCGCATAAGAACGATCATGTTCCGATCTGGCATGTCATCCGCAAACCGCCCGTGCTGGCCTTGATCGCGGCGTGTTTCTTGATGTCCGCCGCGCATGGCCCGTATTACAGTTTCTATTCGATTTATCTCGGTGATCATGGCTACAGCAAGAGTCATATCGGCTGGCTCTGGGCGCTGGGGGTGATCTGCGAGATCGGCGTGTTTCTCTATATTCCCCGTCTATTCAAGCGCTATGCCTTGGAGTCGGTGCTCATGGCGAGCTTCGCGATCGCAGTGCTACGTTTTCTAGTGATCGGCTGGGGCATCGAATATCCAGAGCTGATTATTTTGGCGCAGGTTCTACACGCCGCCACCTTCGGCGCCTATCACGCCACCGCCGTGGCGCTGATTCATCGCACCTTCAAAGGTCGCCACCAAGCCAAGGGCCAAGCTTTTTATAACGGCATCTCGTTCGGCGCCGGCGGTGCATTGGGCAGCCTCTACGCCGGGCATGCCTGGGATAGTCTGGGCGCCAGCGGTACGTTTACGATCGCAGCGGGATGTGCGCTGCTTGGGCTAGTGCTGTTGTTGTGGAAACTGCCGCGCGTAGCGCCTGACCATTAAAGCTTTTTGAGCGTGGTACGCCAATCGGTGGGCGGCGTTGTCTGGCCAAGCCGGGCAATTCTGCCCACTTCATTTTCATACCAACCCTGGTCTTGTTGATTCGGCTCGGTTTCATACGCCCACCATGCGCCATCAGCATCCTGAGCGATCCAGAGTGCCCATTCGGGGATCAATTCCAGATTCGGCTGGAGTGCTGATTCTTGATTTTCTGTCATGGTTAACAATCGCTTAGACGCGGACGCGGCTGGCCGGGAGGCGCTGCCATCGGGTATAATTGCCCTTTTTCCCCAGGTTTTGGCTATGAGCGGGCAAACGCTGTACGACAAATAATGGAATGCGCATTTGGTGAATGTCGAGGACGACGGCACCACGCTGCTTTATATCGATCGCCATTTGGTGCACGAAGTCACCAGCCCGCAAGCGTTCGAGGGTTTGCGCATGGCCGGGCGCCAGCCTTGGCGCCTTGACGCCAATCTGGCGGTCGCGGATCACAATGTCCCAACGACGAAACGCACGGAGGGCATTGCGGACCCGGTATCGCATTTGCAAGTGGAAACGTTGGACAAGAATTGCGATTACTTCGGCATTACCGAATTCAAGATGAATGACGTGCGTCAAGGCATTGTGCATGTGATCGGGCCGGAGCAGGGCGCGACGCTGCCGGGCATGACGCTGGTGTGCGGCGATTCGCATACCAGCACCCACGGCGCGTTTGCCGCGTTGGCGTTTGGCATCGGCACTTCCGAAGTCGAGCATGTGTTGGCGACGCAGTGTTTGCTCACCAAGAAAACTAAATCCATGCTGGTGAAAGTCGAGGGTGCGCTGCCCCCCGGCGTCACCGCAAAGGACGTCATCCTCGCCATCATCGGCAAAATCGGCACCGCCGGCGGCACGGGCTTCGCGATCGAATTCGGCGGCAGCACGATTCGCAGTTTGTCGATGGAAGGCCGCATGACGATCTGCAATATGGCGATCGAAGCCGGTGCACGCGCCGGCATGGTGGCGGTGGACGATCATACGATCGATTACGTGAAGGGCCGTCCCTATGCACCGCAGGGTGCGAACTGGGATCTGGCGGTCGCGTATTGGCACACGCTGGTGAGCGATGCAGATGCACCATTCGATCGCGTGGTGGAAATCGATGCGAGCACGCTCAAGCCGCATGTCACTTGGGGCACCTCGCCCGAGATGGTGGTGACGGTGGATGGCTGCGTGCCTGATCCCGCCAAAGAACCAGACCCGGTCAAGCGCGAGGGCATGCAGCGCGCCTTGCAGTACATGGCCTTGCAAGCCAATACGCCGATTACGCAGATCGCCATCGACAAGATTTTTATCGGCTCCTGTACCAACTCGCGCATCGAAGATTTGCGCGCGGCGGCACAAGTGGCGCGGGGTAAGCACGTGGCCGACAACGTCAAATTGGCGATGGTGGTGCCCGGCTCCGGTTTGGTGAAGCGCCAAGCGGAGCAGGAGGGGCTGGACAAGATTTTCCTCGCGGCGGGTTTTGAGTGGCGTGAGCCGGGTTGCTCGATGTGTCTGGCGATGAACGCTGATCGCCTGGAACCGGGCGAGCGTTGCGCGTCGACGTCGAATCGCAACTTTGAAGGCCGTCAAGGCCCGGGTGGGCGCACTCATTTGGTGAGTCCGGCGATGGCCGCAGCCGCGGCGATTGCGGGGCATTTTGTCGATGTGCGTGATATTGCTTTATCGCCGCTCAAGGCGGCATAGTTCTTTAATCAGCGAGGTGTTTATGAACAAGGGACTTATTTTTCTCGTCGTGACGTTGTGCATGTTGGGGCTCTCTGCCTGCAATACCATGGAAGGTTTCGGCAAGGATGTGAGTAAGGTCGGCGACAAGATCGAAAAATCGGCTGAAAAACATAAATAGGCTATGGAAAAATTTACACAGCTTCAGGGCTTGGCTGCGCCGCTGGATCGCGCCAACGTCGATACCGACGCGATCATTCCCAAGCAATTTTTGAAGTCGATCAAACGCACCGGCTTCGGCCCCAACTTGTTCGACGAGTGGCGTTATCTGGATCACGGCGAGCCAGGCATGGATAACAGCCAGCGGCCGCTCAATCCGGAATTCGTGCTTAACCAGCCGCGCTATCAAGGGGCGAAGGTGTTATTGGCGCGTGAAAATTTCGGCTGTGGTTCCAGCCGCGAACATGCGCCGTGGGCGCTGGAAGATTATGGCTTTCGCGCCATTATCGCGCCGAGCTACGCCGATATTTTCTACAACAATTGCTTCAAGAACGGCTTGCTGCCTATCGTGCTGGATGCGGCGATCGTTGAGCAGCTATTCCAGGAATCCGCAGCGACGGAAGGTTATCAACTGAAGATTGATCTGCCGGCGCAAACGGTAACCACGCCGAGCGGCCAGTCGTTTGAATTCAAGGTGGAAGCATTCCGCAAATACTGCCTGCTGAATGGGCTGGATGATATCGGTCTGACCTTGCGCAATGTGGACAAGATCAAGGTGTATGAAACTCGGCGCAAGCAAGAAGCACCGTGGATGTTCTGAATTTGAGGATTTGAAATGAAAATTGCAGTATTGCCGGGTGACGGCATCGGCCCGGAGATCGTGGCGCAAGCGGTGAACGTGTTGCAGCGCTTGGCTCAAGATGGCCTGAAAGTAGAAATGGAGCAGGCGCCGATCGGTGGCGCCGGTTACGACGCGGCGGGCGATCCACTGCCGGAATCAACGCTGGCATTGGCGAAGGCATCGGACGCCGTGTTGCTCGGCGCCGTGGGCGGGCCGCAGTACGACACCCTGCCGCGCGACAAGCGCCCGGAACGCGGCTTGCTGCGCATCCGCAAGGAAATGAATCTGTTCGCCAATCTGCGCCCCGCGCTGTTGTATCCGGAGTTGGCAAGCGCCTCGACCCTGCGGCCGGAAGTGGTGGCCGGGCTCGATCTGATGATCGTGCGCGAATTGACCGGCGATGTGTATTTCGGTCAGCCGCGTGGCATTGAAGTGAGGGGCGGCGAGCGCGTCGGCTTCAACACCATGCTTTATGCAGAATCCGAAGTGCGGCGCGTGGCGCATGTCGCGTTCGGCATCGCCATGAAGCGCGGCAAAAAATTATGCTCGGTGGAAAAGGCCAATGTGCTGGAGTGCTCCGAGCTGTGGAAGGAAGTGATGATCGAGGTCGCCAAGGGTTATCCCGAGGTTGCGCTGTCCCACATGTACGTGGACAACGCCGCCATGCAATTGGTGCGCAACCCTAAGCAGTTCGATGTGATCGTCACCGGCAACCTCTTCGGCGACATTCTTTCGGATGAGGCGTCCATGCTCACCGGCTCCATCGGCATGCTGGCATCGGCTTCGCTGGATGCGAACAACAAGGGCCTGTACGAGCCGATCCATGGCAGCGCGCCGGACATCGCCGGCAAGAATGTGGCGAATCCGCTGGCCACGATTTTGTCGGTCGCCATGATGCTGCGCTACACCTTGAACCAGGAAGCGGTGGCGCAACGTATCGAGCGCGCGGTGAAAAAAGTGCTGGTACAAGGCCTGCGCACGGCGGATATTTATACGGATGGCACGCAGAAGGTTTCGTGCAGCGAAATGGGCGATGCGGTGGTCGCAGCGCTCTAAACTGAATTCAAAGTTGGATTAAAGAGGAAGTGGAAATGAAACGTGTAGGTCTAGTCGGTTGGCGCAGCATGGTGGGCTCGGTGCTGATGCAGCGCATGCGCGAAGAAAAGGATTTTGATGTCATCGATCCGGTGTTTTTCACCACCTCTAATCCCGGCGGCAAGGGGCCTGCTATCGGCAAGGATGTGCCCCCGCTGAAAGACGCGTCTAACATCGACGAGTTAAAGGCGATGGACGTCATAATCACCTGCCAAGGCGGCGACTATACGAAGGAGGTGTATCCCAAGCTGCGCGCTGCCGGCTGGAACGGTTATTGGATCGACGCCGCTTCCACCTTGCGCATGAAGGATGAGGCGATCATTATCCTCGACCCCGTGAACAAGAGCGTGATCAAGGACGGCCTCGCCAAGGGCGTAAAAACCTATGTCGGCGGCAACTGCACCGTGTCGTTGATGCTGATGGCCATCGGCGGCTTGTTCGATAAGGGCTTGGTCGAGTGGATCAGCCCCATGACCTATCAGGCCGCCTCCGGCGCGGGTGCGCGCAATATGCGCGAGCTCATCCAGCAGATGGGCGCGGTGAACAGCGAGGTGAAAGCGCTGCTCGACGACCCCGCCTCGGCGATTCTGGAGATCGACAAGAAAGTAGCCGATTTCATCCGCTCCGACAGCTATCCGCTGGACGCGTGGCCAGTACCGCTGGCTGGCTCCTTGATACCGTGGATCGACGTACAACTCGAATCCGGACAAAGCAAGGAGGAGTGGAAGGCCCAGGTCGAGTGCAACAAGATTCTCGGCCGCTCCGCCAATCAGGTGCCGATCGACGGCCTGTGCGTACGCATCGGCGCCATGCGCTGCCACAGCCAGGCGCTGACCATCAAGTTGACCCAAGACGTGCCGCTGGACGAAATTCACGGCATCATCGCCGCGCACAACGACTGGGTGAAAGTGGTGCCCAACGACCGCCAGATCACCATGGAGCAGCTGACCCCGGCTGCCGTTACGGGCACGCTGACCGTGCCGGTGGGACGCATGCGCAAGCTGAACATGGGGCCACAGTATCTGTCCGCCTTCACCGTGGGCGATCAATTGCTGTGGGGCGCCGCTGAGCCTTTGCGTCGCATGCTACGCATTTTGCTAGAAAAGTAATTCAGGACTAAGCTTTTGCTGGTACGCCAGGCGGAATCATCCGTCTGGCGTTTTCATTTCGAGGTGCACACGAATGGCTGCTACTTTTAACGTTTGCGTGGTCGCGCCGACCACGCTGCTAGGCGAAACCCTGTTGGAAATCTTGGAAGCACGGGCCTTCCCGATCGGCGAATTGCATGTAGCAGGGAGGGTCGATGCGGATGAGGAGACGATTTCCTATCGGGGTGAGGATCACACCATCCAGGATTTGGATAAATTTGATTTCAGCAAGTGCGACCTGGTCTTTTTTTGCGGCGACCGTGCTTTGTCTGAAGAATATGCGCCGCAGGCTGCGGAGGCGGGCGCAGTGGTGATCGATGATAGCGACGCATTCCGCCACGATCCGGAGGTGCCGCTGGTGGTGCCGGAAGTGAACGGGGAAGAACTCGCAAATTATGAGATGCGGCGCATCGTCGCCAATCCAAACAGTTGCGTCATCATCATGGCCTTGGTGCTCAAGCCGATTTTTGATGCAGCGGGCTTAAGTCGGGTCAATGCGGTGTCGTTACAGTCAGTGTCCGGTGTTGGCCGGGCGGCGGTGCAAGAGTTGGCGCAACAGTCGATTGCGCTGTTCAATCAAAAATCGATGGATATTGAAGTGTTCCCCAAGCAAATTGCCTTCAATCTATTACCGCTCATTGGCGGCGTGGACGAGGCGGGTATCAGCGGCGAGGAAGCAAAAATCATGGGGGAGCTTAAGCGGGTGTTGCAAAATCACAACATGGGGGTGAACGTGACATCCATACGCGTGCCGGTGTTTTATGGCCATTCAATTGCGCTGCATATCGAAACCGAGCGCAAACTCAGCCGCGAGGCGGCGAGCCAAGTGCTTGAATCCGCGCCAGGCGTAGTGCTTTTTACCGGGGACGAGGGCACGGGTTACCCTACTCCTCTGGTTGAGGCGGCGGCAAATGACCCGGTTTTTGTTGGTCGTATACGCGAAGACGACTCCCATGCCCTGGGTTTGGATATGTGGGCCGTAGCGGACAACATGCGCAAGGGTGGGGCGCTCAATATGGTCCAGATAGCTGAAAATTTAGTTGAAAAATATCTAGGTTGAACGATAATGTAATGTACGATCTCAGCTTGCATCTCTAACTATATGATGTTAAGTTGGTTATCCATGCTTAATAAAGTCATGAGGGTGGCATGAAACGCAAGAACTTATTCAATGCATTGCTAATCGCGGGCCTGTTGGTTGCGGCGCCTTTAACCGTTGACGCCGCCGGCTTGGGAAAATTAAAAGTCATTTCCGCGCTGGGGCAGCCTCTGCGCGCTGAAATAGACTTAATTTCTGTGCCAAAGGACGAGATTGACCTAATCACTGCGCGCATCGCCACGCCTGATGCCTACAAGCAAGCCAGGATAGAACGTCAAGAGGGTTTGACTAATGTGCGTTTCAGTGTGGCCAAACGTCCAAATGGCGAGCCCTATCTTCAAATCACTTCCATCCAGGCTTTTAATGAGCCGTTTCTCGACCTGCTGATTCAGCTTGATTGGCCGTCGGGCCGCCTTTTACGCGAATACACCATCCTGCTTGACCCACCTGGCTTCCAAGAGAAACCGGTCGCACCTGCGGTGAGCGCACCGGTCGCGAAGGCCGAACCGGCCGTAAAACCGGCGCCTGCGCCAGTGGCCGAGAAGCCTGTCGTCAAAGCCGAGCCAATCCCTGTCGCCCCCCCGGCCGAGCCGGCTAAGGTTGAGAAGAAAGCAAAGCTTGAAAAACCCGTAAAACCAGAGCCCGCACAACCAGAGAAAGTGGCGCCCGAGAAAAAGGTCGCCGAGAAGATAAAAGGTAAAAAATCTAAGCCTGAGCCGATCATCAAGGCTGAGCCTACGCCGCCGCCTCGTCAGTTGACGCCGGCCGAGCAGACCTTCCCCCGTTTTGAAGGCGATCGGGAATTGCCTGCCTTA
The DNA here is from genome assembly GCA_030681095.1 of Burkholderiales bacterium. Classification (GTDB taxonomy): domain Bacteria; phylum Pseudomonadota; class Gammaproteobacteria; order Burkholderiales; family Thiobacteraceae; genus RBG-16-58-11. The sequence goes on along the minus strand of JAUXTZ010000352.1, from coordinate 139 downwards.
GCGGAGTCGGCGCGTGAGCAAGCAATGCCGATAGCGCCGGCACCTGTCGCTGCGGCTAAGCCCGCACGGCAAGAGCACACCGTTAAGAAAGGCGATTCACTGTCGAAGATCGCGCGCGAAATGAAGCCGGAAGGCTATA